>JAKBCS010000157.1 GCA_021807595.1 Planctomycetota bacterium
TTGCGCCATCGCCACCGTAGTTCTCTGCTCGAATCGCGTGTGTTGTCGCGGGCCATAAAAATGCCCTCCTTTCGGAAGACATTCCACCACGCCCGTCAAGAACGCCGTTCACCGGACAGACACTGTCTGGGCTAGAACATTGTCAGATAGCGCCGCACTTCCCAATCGGTCACTTGGCGATGATACTCGTTCCATTCGGCGCGTTTCAGGCGGAGAAATTCGTCGGCGATTGGTCCCAACGAGGCTCGGATGACGGCGTTGCTTTCTAGTTCGTCCAATGCCTCGGTCAAATCCTGGGGCAACAGTTGGACGTTTCGACGAACCATTTCATCGAAACCGAGCGCGTAGGCGTTCTCGCGGTTCGGTTCGCCGGGATCGAGTTGGCGACGGATGCCGTCGAGTCCCGCGCCGAGATAAGCGGCGAAGGTGAGATAGGGATTGAACGCCGACGATACCGAACGATCTTCGACGTGCCCCGGCTCTGGGGTGCGGATCATCTGCGTGCGGTTGTTGTCGCCGTAGGTGATGAACGCCGGGGTCCAGGTGAAGCCGGAACGCACATTGGTCAATCCCGCTCCCATCTGCAAGCGTTTGTAGCAATTCACGGTGGGCGAGGCGACGGCACACAGAGCGCGGGCGTGGGCCAACACCCCGCCGAGGAAATGATAGGCCAACGCGCTGAGACCGAGACCGCGTGCGTCGCGCTCTGCGGCGAATAAATTGCGTCCGTTCTCGGCATCGGCGAGATGATAGTGCAGATGCGCGCCGCTGCCGGTGCGGTCGGCGAACGGTTTGGCCATGAAGGTGGCAGTCGCTCCGTATTTGCGGGCCGTCTCGTGAACCAACATCTTGAAGAACACGAAACGATCCGCCGTCGTCAGCGCGTCCGCGTAATGAAAATTGATCTCATATTGACCGTTGGCATCCTCGTGGTCCGATTGATAGACGCCCCATCCGAGCTGGCTGAGCGCTTCGTTCGCATCGCGCAGATACTCATAAGCGGCGCTCAGTCCTTTGAAGTCATAGCACGGCTTGGCCAGCGTATCGACCTCCGCCGGATCCCAGGGTGCAATGTTCCCTTCGGGGGTGCGCGTGAGGAGAAAATGCTCCGGCTCGACGCCGACGTTGAACAGGTAGCCGAGAGATCGCAACTCGCCGAGAACGCGCTTCAGATTGACGCGCGGACAATAGGCGAACGGCTGCCCATCGACGTAAAGATCGGCGGCGAATCGCGCCAGTCCCGGCTTCCACGGCGCGAGCGTGTAGGTGGCCAAGTCGATACGGGCCATCATGTCGTGAGCGGCGGCATTTTGTCCCATGCCCCAGACCGCGCCTCCGGCGAAACCCGCGCCGCCGTCGGCAACGGCATCGAGACGGTCGACGGGAACCATTTTCACCTTGGCGGAGCCGTGAAGATCCACAAACTGAACGAGGAGATACTTCACGTCGTCTTTCTGCAATTCCATCTTTAGCGCACTGCGGTCCACAAGTCGTCTCCTCCGGCGAGCGGAGATGTTGCCCCCCGCTCGCTCGCATCGGAGGGGCTTACGCCCCCGTTTGCCGGATAGTCCTGGTTTCGGGAGAGTCATGGGTTGTGTATAATCGCTGGAGACTCGAAACTCAAGCAGGAAACGCATTATGTGCGGCATCGTGGGTTTTCTCGACAAACGCGAACGAGTGGACTTTCCCTTGGGGCGAACGCTGCTCGAGATGATGCGCCCGATGGCCTGTCGCGGTCCCGACTCGGCGGGTGTCGCACTGTTCGGCGACGGAGGCGAAGAGAAACTGCGCCTCCGACTGCCCGTGGAAATAAGCCGAACCGCGTTGAGCGATGCTCTTCACGAAGAGGGATTGATGCTGATGCAATCCCATCCGGGCGGCGTGTACGATGCGCGTCTGGTCGCCGAGATGGAGGCGACCGATCTGGAAGAGCGTCTCCGCCGTCGTTGGCCCGACTGTGAGATACTCTGTTTGGGCGGGCGACTCGACTCGTTCAAGCAGGTCGGTTCCCCGGACGAACTGGAGACTGCCTATTCCATTGCCGCGCGCACCGGCTCGCACGGCATCGGCCATACGCGCATGTCCACCGAGAGCCGGGTCGATCTCAGCCACTCGCAACCGTTCTGGGCACACGGTCTCCCCGATGTGGCAACCGTGCATAACGGCCACATTACGAACTATCACAAACTGCGCCGCCGATTCGAGCAGGACGGCTATCGCTTTTGCACCGAGAACGATTCGGAGATAATCGGCGTTTATCTGCGCGATCGACTGGCGGCGGGGCGATCCCTCGAAGGTGCGATGCGTTCGTCGCTCGACGATTTCGACGGCTCGTTCTGCTATCTGGTAGCCACGAAGGATCGACTTGGATTCGTTAAGGATCGCTACGGATTCAAACCGTTGATGTTGGCCGAGACCGAGGACTTCGTCGCCTTGTCCACCGAGGAAATCGCCCTGCGCCGCGCCTTGGGCCGAGACTTCTCGGCTCACGAACCGCCGCCCGGCGCGATGAAACTATGGTCGATCCACGCCGACAACGAGGAGAATACGCAGTGAGTTTCACCATCGACTGCCGCGACAAAACGACGCGCGAGATCAATCGCACGATGCGCGAAGCCATCGCGGCGGGACATCAACGTATCGAAGTTCTCGAACCCGATGCTCGGCACAATCTCGGCGTGGCTCTCTTGTGTCCGGTGGATGTGGTGTTCTCCGGCAGCGTCGGCTATTACTGCGGCGGCATGATGGACGGGGCGCATCTCGAAGTCCGAGGAAGCGCCGGTTGGGGCGCGGCGGAGTCAATGCTCGACGGGATGCTCATGATCGACGGCAACGCGGGCAGCGGCGCGGCGGCTTCGATTCGCGGCGGCACGGTGGTGATTCGCGGCGACGCGGCGGCACGAGCCGGCGTGTCCATGAAGGGCGGCACGCTGTTGATCGGCGGCGGTTGTGGCTACATGACGGGGTTTATGATGCAGAAGGGGCGCATCGTCGTCTGCGGCGATGCCGGCGATGCCCTGGCCGATTCCATGTACGAAGGCGTCGTCTTCGTCGGAGGACAGATCGCCGGTTTGGGCAACGATACCGTCGTCGAAGAGCCGAACGCCGACGATCGAGCCTGGCTCGACGAACTGCTTTCAACCCATCGGGTGCAAGGGCCGACTTCGTTTCGTAAAGTCGTATCGGGGAGAAAGCTGTGGAACTTCGACCGCAAGGAACTCGAAGTATGGAAAGCGGCGCTATGAACTCCCTCCCTCTGTCTAGGGACACGAAGTTCAAACGATCCGGGAGGGTGGCGACTCCTTGTGCAGTGCGGCGAGGAGCGCGGCGGCGGCGAGACGCGGATCCTCGGCGCGGGCGATGGCGGCGCTGACGGCGATGCGACGCGCTCCGGCGGCGATGGCTTTGTCTATCGTTTGTAGATTAATGCCGCCGAGGACGAAAGCGGGTAGCGTCGTTTCGGCCAGCGCTTGACGGACATATTCCAGACCGGCGAGGTCCGCGAACGACTTCGTCGCCGAGGCAAAGGCGGGGCCGACGCCGACGTAATCGGCTCCATCCAGAATCGCCCGATGAAGCTGTTCCAGATTGTGGGTACTGACACCGATCAGCACGTCGGGACCGAGGATGCGCCGCGCTTCTCGAACCGGCAGATCGTCTTGGCCGAGATGCACGCCGTCGGCATCGACGAGGCGGGCGATGTCGGCGCGGTCGTTGACGATAAACAACGCTCCGGCCTGGCGCGTCCATTGGCGCACTTGGCGGGCGCGGTCCAGCAATTCGCGGTCGTTTTTATCCTTTTCTCGCAGCTGTACCAGGCTCGCCCCCCCGGCGACGGCCTCGGCGATGACCCAATCGAGCGTGGCGGCGCATTGTGAGCCGGTCAGTAGGACGTACAGGCGCGCGTCTTGCAAGCGCTGCCGCGATGTCGCGCCCAGAACCAGCGCGCGTTCGAGCGTGTAGGCGCGGTAGCGCATGCGTTCGAGCGCCTGCCCCAGGCTCGGACTGTGGAACTTGCCGTATTCCTCAAGGCTGCGCAACGCCTCTTGCAGACGTTTGGCGTTGGCTTGGGCCACCGCGAGAGGCGAATCGCGCCGCTGCTCCGAAGGCGTGGACACCTCCGTGCCGACATCGAATTGCGTCTCCCGCGCCGCCAAGAACAATATCGGCGACAATTCGGATAGCACAGATGCTAGTTCGTGGCGCATCTCCTTGAGCGCGCGCGTGAGAAACGCATCATTGAGGACGAAACGGCCATAATCTTCCAAGACGCGCAGCGCCTCCCGAGCGCGATTGGTGCAAACGTCGAGGATGCGCGCCGTCTCCATCCGATCGACGCTGTCCACGAGCGAGAGGGATTCTTCCAGGTCCAGCGGCGGCTGACCTGAACCGAGAAGGTTCGCCTCCAGCTCATTGAGGCTCAGACCGTAGGCGGCCATCTGGGCGGCCAACGATTCTTCGGCGCGGAAGAGAGCCAACAGCAGAGACTCACTCGCGATGAGGCTGTCTCCGGATACCTCGTAGGCCAATTCGCGCGCGACGAAGAAGGCCGAACGCGCCCGCGGATGCAGTGGCAGATCGGCGGGCGACTCGGACGGTACGGACTCGATTGTGGGCTGGCCGGCGCGATAGGCGTCGGCATCCAACCCCGCCGCGACGGCGAGCGACAAGGCGCGACCTTCCTCTTCCGCCAACAGGGCGCGGAGAAGATCGAACGGCAGCACCTCCGCCGCGCCCGCCCCTGCCGCCCAGCGTTGAGCCAATTCCAGAGCGCGCGACACGGCGGGAGTCAATTCGGGTAGCATGGGTTTTCTTTTCCTTTCGCGTTTACCGCTACGATCGAGTTTATTTCAACTCCTTTCACTCGTTTACGGAAGTCCCCCGTGTTTGCCATCGTGCGAAGGCGTTACAATCCGAACGATCCCTCTGTCGAAAGGGAGGATTGCGTCAAGAATCGAGGTCTGCTTCGAGATCCGCAATCTATCGGTCGATCCTATACTTAGGCATCTGTTACCCGGCCGCTGTGGCTGCCGGTTCGCCTGCTACCGAGGAAGGAACCATGAGTAGTCGTCGAAGCCTCTTGCCGATGTCTAGCCTCGTCTTGGCCGCGTTGATGCCTCTCGTCGGATTCGCGGAAGAGGGGCTTCCCGCCGCGCTGCCCGGCGTCTCGGCCAATCCACCGCTGACCGTTCGTTCGTGCCGGCAGTTCGCGCTGGAGAATCAGCCGACGTTGGCCGCCGCGCAGGGAACCTTGAAAGCCTCGATCGATCGGCTCAATGCCTTAGAGAATCTTCGCGTGCCGACACTACTTGCGCGCGATCTGCCGATTCGCCGCAAACAGGCGGCGTTGGGTGTGTCTATCGCCCAGGCCGGCGTCGCCCAGGCCGAGTCCGAGACGCTGCACGCCGTCACCAGCAGCTATCTCGGCGCGTTGTATGCCGCGCAGCAGCTTCACTTGGTTTACGATCCGGAAAACGGCATCCTGCGCCGTATCAAGGATCTGCAATCGTTGGTATCGGACGAGAAGATCCGAAGCCAACGCCGCGACGTGACCTTGCCCCAACACGAAGAACTCGTTAAGTCGTTTCTCCAAACGCTCGACGGCCGCATCCAAGAGGCGGAACAGGGCAAGCTCCGCGCTCTGGCGGCTCTGCGCGAAGCGATGGGGCTGTGTACCGAGACTGCCCCCATCCTGCCGGAGCGCGAATTGCCTTGTCCGCGCATTCAACCGCGCTTGCCGGAGTTGACGGCGATGGCACAATCGCGCCGGGGCGAAATGATTCAAGCGGCCAGCTTCGCCGAGGTGGTCTGTCTGGAGGTCGAAGCGCAAGGAACGACGTGCCGTCCGAGCGTGAAGACGTTCGCCTCCGGTTCGGACATCCACGCCAAGCCAATCCCTGGAGGTCAACTGGGCGGAGTGGATTTTCGACCCGTCATCGTCGGCCCAGAGATGCCTGCGTTCCTGAACGGTTCGCGCGAGGCGCGGGTGCGCCAGGCGCGCGATTACCACGAACGCGCCCAGGCCCTCACAACGAAGACGCGCAATCTCATCGCTCTCGAAGTGGAAGATTTGTATCGTCGTTGGGTCGAGAAAACGCGGAAGGCCGTTTACTTGGAAAAGGCCTATCAGCAATCGCGGACCTTCTCCGACAAGTTGAAGGAAACCTATGTCGGCAGCCGGAAGGGGGATTATCCGAACCTCGACCAGGTGATTCACTCCGGTCTGATTACCACGCGGTTGCAATTGGAGTGGAAAGAATCCCACTATCAATCGCTGTTGGCCTTGGCCGCGCTGGAGCGGGCCACCGCCGGCGGATTCTACGTCGATTTCGACCTGAATGTCCCCTGCGAACCCAACGACGAGGCCAATGCCGGCAACAACACCCCTACTCGACGGAACTAGACCGACTCGCGGCTCGACGCTACGAACGCAAGGTAACGAGAGAGAGCAAAGCATGAGACTTCGCAAGTGGATCAAGGGAAGCGCGCTCCTTGGGATGTGCGTCTTGTTGGTGGTGTTGGCGGATTCGCCCACTCGCGCATTGGAAGACGAGGCGCATCACGTGCGGATCGGTCTGGTCTCCAGTTTGTTCCGCGACACCTCCGAGGCATTGATGCAAATCATCATGCGTCCGTTCAAGTCGCTTTTGGAGAAGCAGACCGGCATGAAGGGACAGTTGGTATCCGGGGGCGACGCCCAGCATCTCGGCCAGCGCCTAAAACAGGGCGAAGTGCATTTGGGCATCTTCCACGGCGTCGAATATGCCTGGGCCAAGTCGCGCTTTCCCCAACTCAAGCCGCTGCTCATTGCCGTCAACAAGCAGCCTTTCCTGCGCGCTCACCTCCTCGTCCGCGCCGATGGTGCCATCCAAGGTGTCGACGATCTCAAAGGGCGCACCATTGACCTGCCGACCCTCAGCCGCGAACACTGCTGGTTATTCCTCGAACGCCGATGCGTGCCGGTCGGACTGAAAGCGGACAAGTTCTTTGCCCGGATCAATAGGCCGCGCGACGCCGCCTATGCCATCGAGAACGTGATCGAGGGTACGTCCCATGCCGCCGTCGTCGATGACGCCGACTTGGTGGCGTATCGCACGCAATCGCCGGAGTCGTATGCCAAAATCAGGCTCCTCAAGCAGTCCGAGCCGTTTCCGTGTGCCGTGATCGCCTATCAACCCGGCACGCTCAGCGACACCCTACTCGCTCAATTTCGCACCGGAATGTTGGCCGCGAAGAATAGCAAACAAGGGCAGCGCATGATGCAGATGTGCCGGATCACCAGCTTTGAGGAAGTGCCCGAAGACTTCGACAAAACGCTCGAAGACATCGCCAAAGCCTATCCCCCGCCGCCGTTGAAGTGATTCGGAATGGGGTACGAGAGGAGGATGGGTCGAGAGAAGCGAGACCCATCCTGTGTCAAGTGCATGTACGGAAGATCAGAATCCTCCCAACGCCATCGGAACGTCTTCTCTCTCAACTCATTGTCCATCCACTTGTTGCGTCAAATCTCTCCGGCGTGAACTGACCTGGGAATCTCGACTTCGCGCTGCTACAATTCGTTTTGATTGGTTCGTTCGCTTTGTTAGATGAGGTAGTTTCATGGCGGAAACCATTGAGCCGGTTTCGCTGCGCGTGGAGACGGAGGAGCGTTACCTCAACTACGCCATGTCGGTCATCATGTCGCGCGCTCTGCCGGACGTGCGCGACGGACTGAAGCCGGTGCAGCGGCGCATTTTGTTCACGATGTACCACGATCTGCATTTGACCTTCGATGGCCGGCCGCGCAAGTGCGCCAAGATCATCGGCGATGTGACGGGGAACTATCATCCGCACGGCGAAGATGCGGCCTACGAGGCGTTGGTGCGTATGGCCCAGAACTTCGTCATGCGCGCGCCGCTGGTTCACGGTCAGGGTAACTTCGGCTCTGTGGACGGGGATCGACCGGCCGCACGGCGTTACACCGAAGCCAAACTTGCGGCCGTCTCAGAAGCAATGCTCGTCGAACTGCGCCAGCGCACCGTGGCCATGCGCCCCAATTACGAGAACACCCGCGAAGAGCCGGTCGTGCTGCCTGCGGAGTTTCCGAACGTACTGGTTAACGGCGCGTCCGGCATCGCCGTCGGCATGGCGACCAACATTCCGCCGCACAATCTCGGCGAAGTCGTCAAGGGTGCGATCTTCCTCATCGAAAATCCAGAAGCGACGACGGCTCAGCTTCTCGACAAGATCAAAGGACCGGACTTTCCGCTCGGCGGCAAGGTCGTCACCGACCGCGCCGCCCTGCGCAAAATCTACGAGGACGGCAGCGGCGGCATCAAGGTGCAGGGCGAGTGGAAGGTCGAAACGGCCGGCAAACGCGAGCAAATTGTCGTCACATCTATCCCCTATGGCGTGGACAAGGGCAAGCTCGAAGAGGCTATCGGCGAGATCATCGCCAATCGCAAATTGCCGCAACTTTTGAACCTCGTCAACGAATCGAACGAGAAAGACGGTCTGCGCATCGCCCTGGAGATGAAGCCGGGTTCCGATCCGAACCTCATCATGGCGTATCTGTACAAGCACACGGCCTTGCAGGACAATTTCTCCTACAACATGACGTGCTTGGTTCCCGTGACGGATGAGGAGGGCAAGGAACGAACGCGGCCGGAACGTCTCGGTTTGAAGGCGATTCTGCGCTACTTCCTCGATTTCCGCCTGGCAACGGTACGCCGCCGTTTCGAGTACGAACTGGAGCAACTGCGACGGCGCATCCACATCCTCGAAGGTTTCCACATCATCTTCAACGCCTTGGACAAGGCCATCAAGATCATACGCGACAGCGACGGCAAGGCCGATGCTTCCGAGCGCTTGATCGCCGCTTTCAATCTCGACGAGGAGCAAACCGCCGCCATTCTCGAAGTGCAGTTGTACAAGATAGCCCAATTAGAGATCAAAAAAATCATCGACGAGTTGAAGGAGAAGACGGCACAGGCGGAGAAGATCGAAGGTATCCTTCGTTCCGAGAAAAAGCTATGGGGCGTCGTCAAAGACGAACTGAGCGAATTGGGCGAAAAGTACGGGGCGAAGGATCGTCGTCGCACGCGCATGGGATCGGCGGAGGACGCGCCGGAGTTCGATCCCGAAGCCTACATCGTCCGCGAGAATACGAACGTCGTGCTGACGCGCGACGGGTGGATCAAGCGTGTGGGCCGGCTCGCCTCGGTGGAGGGCACGCGCGTCCGCGAGGGCGATTCCGTGCTGGCCGTCGTGCCCGGCAGCACGCTCGATCATGTGATCTTTCTCGCCGACGACGGCACATCGTACACCATGCGTATCAGCGACGTTCCCGCCTCGTCCGGCTACGGCGAACCGATCGTCAAGTTCTTCCGTCTCGCCGATCAGGTGCGCCTCGTCGCCGCCGTGACGACGGACGAGCGCTTCACGCCGCCCGATTCTCCCGTCAACAATGGCGAGCCGACGGGTCCGTATTTATTCGTGGCGACGGCTCAAGGGCAGGTGCTGCGAACGCCGCTCGCTCCCTTCCGCACCGCATCCACGAAGGTCGGTCGTCGCTACGTCCGTCTCGCCGACGGCGACAAGGTGGTGATGGCGACGGTGTTAAAAGCGGAGCAACGCAGTCTGTTTTTGGCATCGGCGAACGGCCATGTGCTGCACTTCCCCATCGACGAGATCAACATTCTCTCCGGCGTGGGCAAGGGCGTCATCGGTATCAAACTCGGCGACGGCGATACATGCCTCGGCGGCGCTCTCGTTCGCAATCAGAACGATGCGATGATCGTCGAGACGAGCGGCGGCAAACAGATGGAGTTTTACGGCAGCCGCGAGATGTCCAGCCGCGGCGGCAAGGGCTTCGAGGCCGTGAAACGCACGTCGTTCGTCCGCGTCGTGTCGGCGGCGATAGAGTTGGTCGATTGGGATAAGGTTGAGGAACGCGCTGAGGAGAAGAATGGCAAGGCGGAGTTGAATGGGGATCAGAAGTCTCTGTTTGCGTGAGGAGGAGAATCGTGTCTACGGTGATGACGCATCCAGCTACGCTGGAAGATTTGTATAACACGGAAGGTAAGGCCGAACTAATCGGCGGAAGGATCGTCCACTATATGGCTACCGGTATCCGGCCAAACGAAATCGCGGGTAACATTTATGTGAGCCTTCGATCCTATATTGCGCGGACGCGCCAGGGCCGGACGTTCACGGATAACATCGGGTACGCCATTCCCAAACTACCTTCGGGACGGGAATCGTTTTCGCCCGATGCCTCTTACTACAATGGCCCGATGCCGGCTAACTTGATGCGTTTCATTGACGGGCCGCCGACTTTCGCCGTCGAGGTACGCAGCGAGAACAGTTACGCTCCGTCCGCCGAGGCCAAAATCGCCGCGAAACGCGATGACTATTTCGCTGCCGGTACGCTCGTTGTGTGGGACGTCGATCCTCTTGCCGAAACCATCACTTGTTATCGGGCCGCAACATCGACTCAGCCGGTGATATTCCGCCAGGGAGAAACGGCGGATGCGGAGCCGGCTGTTCCCGGATGGCGGATCGATGTGGCCGAAGTGTTCGCTTGATACCACACTACTCGTGAGTAAAAGTTGGAGCGATCTGTTATGAAACCCGTTGAATTGATCGGACACGTTGACGAGCAGCATAAGTTGCATGTCGAGTTACCGCCTGAGATGCAGCCTGGGCCGGTGAAGATCATCGTGCAACCCGCTACCGAAGAGAACGAGGAGGACGATTGGCGAGCGTTGATTAATCATTCTTGGGCCAAAGATTGGAGCGACCCAAGAGAGGACATTTACACCTTGGAGGATGGGAAATCGAGTCATGAATCCCGGTGAAATTCACTTGGCGATGTTTCCGTTCGGCGGCACAATCGGGGCGAAACTCCGGCCGGTACTTCTGCTGACTGACTCACTTGGGTCGGTCCCAGAGTTTTTAACGGCGTACATGACCAGCGTCATTCCTCCGAACCTCCTCCCAACGGACATTTTGATTGATCCAAAACAACCGCAGTACGTCGGTTGTGGCCTGAAACAGGTGACGCTCCTTCGCTTGCACAAGTTGGCAACACTCCACGATGGGGATATTATGCGTAACCTCGGTCGGGTGTCGTCAACAACTTGGAAAGATATAGAGACGAAATTGAGGTTATTACTGAATCTCCCCTGATTCCTCAAGCCGGAAGGAAGGCGAATCGGGGTTTTGGAGGTTGTCTATGACTCAAGAAAAATGGGATATTCGCCGTGAAGGCCGAAAGTGGACGAGGGAAGAATCTCAACATTGGCTCTATCACGCCCCGAATAAAATTGAGTTTGTAGGCGGCATCTTTGCCGGTGAAAGAGAACGGCTGCTTGTGCTGGGTATGCTTCTGGAACTCCTGGGCATCGACAAAGTCTTACAGTTCGGCAAGCTCGACGATTGGAAGGCTGCCGTCGCCGATTTGGAACGCGAAGTAGGCCAAGACAGCGAACGCGGAAGCGAACCGACGTAAGGAAAAACCACATTCCCCGGTTAGCCGCGACGCGCAGCGGAGCGCGGGAGCAACGCGCTCCGCTGCGCGTCGCGGCTAACCGAAGTTGTTTTTGTTTGCCTCCTATTATTTCGCAGGAATTTTGATGAGCGCTGCTACTTACACTGCCAAAGACATTGGAGTTCTCGAAGGACTCGAACCCGTGCGCAAACGACCGTCGATGTATATCGGCGGTGTCGATGCGAAGGGGTTGCATCATCTCGTATGGGAGATCGTCGATAACGCCGTCGATGAATATCTCAACGGCTACGCCGACGCCGTCACGGTGACGCTTCACAAATCCGGCGACGCCGTCACGGTGAGCGACAATGGACGCGGTATTCCGGTCGATCTGCATCCCAAGCACAAGAAACCGGCGCTCGAACTAATCCTCACAACGCTGCATTCCGGAGCGAAGTTCGGTGAGGGCGATGTGTACTTTCACTCCGGTGGATTGCACGGCGTCGGTTCGTCGGTCGTCAACGCCCTGTCGCGCAAGTTGGTGGCCACCATTCACCGCGACGGTTTCGAGTGGCGGCAGACGTTCAAACGCGGCAAACCGGCTGGCGAACTGGAGAAAGTCGGCCCGTTTCGCGGCCACGGCACGACTATTTACTTCGAGCCGGACTCCGACATCTTCAAGACGACGCAATTCGATCCAAAATGGATACGCGAACACCTCGAAAGTATGTCGTACATTCACAGCGGCTTGAAGATTACCTTCAAGGACGAGATCGCCAAGGAGACGTATGACCTAACGCATCCGGGTGGCATCCCGGAATTTTTGCAGCGCCTCATCTCCGAGGGACAGAAACCGGCGGTGACGGAAGCGCCGTTCGTTCTTGTGCGAAACAACGAAGAGAAGATGGAAGTCGCCTTGCAGTGGACCGAGTCTACCGACGAATCGATTCGCTCTTACGTCAACGGCATCCGCACTTCGGCGGGCGGTACGCACGAAAACGGCTTGAAAGCCGGCATCGCCAAGGCCATCCGCAATTACATGGAGACGCACGAGGTCAAGGTCAAGGGCTTGACCATCACCGCCGAGGACATCCGCGAAGGTATCGTTGCCATTCTGTCGGTGTTCGTGCGCGAACCGATGTTTCAGGGAC
>JAKBCS010000021.1 GCA_021807595.1 Planctomycetota bacterium
CTTTCTAAGGATATGATTTAACCTGCCGCCTCACGCGGCAGGCAGCCAAGCATGTTTTCACCCTCGCTAAGGCCAACACACCAACTTGACAAACGATACCCCGCCGAGTCGAAAGACCCGGCGGGGTTTTTTTGCGCCCACACCCTTCATCGGCTTGACGAACATTGTCTCGCCGCCTTCAACAAAGAGAGGCAGAGACGTTCCCCCTGAAATACCACCAGCGAGGTCTCATCGTGGCCGCACCATCCGCCGATCAACTCGAAACTTTCCCCAATCCCCAACTGGGACGCAACTATAGCATCGAAATCGTCTGTCCCGAATTCACCAGTCTTTGTCCCAAGACCGGACAGCCCGATTTCGGCACCATCACGTTCACCTACACGCCGGGACCGTTGTGCGTCGAATTGAAATCGCTGAAGTTGTATTTGCAGAATTATCGCAATGAGGGGGCGTTTTACGAAACGGTCGTCAATCGTCTGCTCGACGATTTTGTGACGGCGTGCCGACCGCTGCTCTGTTGCGTCGTCGGTGCCTTCACGCCGCGCGGCGGCATAACCACGACTGTGAAGTGCCGATACGAAGTCCAATCTATTTGACGATCAGTGCCGCATCTTGTTGGGCCAACACGTCGCCGATGATGCACGAGTAGGTTGCTCCGCGTTTGCGTAGATTCTCCACCAAGGCATCGGCGTTCGCGGAGGGCGTGCTGATGAGCAATCCGCCGGAGGTCTGGGCGTCGTAAAAGAATTCCAGACGAAGCGGATCGACTTTGCCTTCCAAGCGCAGAAACGGTTGCACATAGGCCGCGTTGGTGGCACTGGCGCGCGTGAAGTACGGCTTGTGGGCCAGCTTTTCCGCGCCCGGCAGCAGCGGTAGCCGAGCCAGTTCGATCGACAGCGTTACTCGACTTCCCCGTGCCATCTCGTAGCTGTGTCCGGCCAAGCCGAAGCCGGTGATGTCGGTGGCGGAGTGCGCTTCGGCCTCCAACATCCCTTCTTTGCCGATGTCGTTCAGCTGAATCATGCTGGCGCAGGCCGTCTTCAAGACATCGTCCGGACAATCGCCGGCCTTATGAGCGGTCGTGATGAAACCGGTTCCGAGTGCCTTGGTCAGCACCAGCTTATCGCCGGGACGCGCCGAGGCATTAGAGAGAATACGCTTCGGGTGGACGATGCCCGTGACGGCGTAGCCGAACTTAATCTCGCTGTCGCGGACGGTATGGCCGCCGAGAATGACGGCTCCGGCGGTTCGACAACGCTCCTCGCCGCCGCGAATGATGTCGAACAACCAGGTCATCTCCGGATCTTTATCGTCCGGATAGCCGACGAGATTGAGAGCCGTCTTCGGCGTGCCGCCCATGGCATAAATGTCGCTCAGCGCGTTGGCGGCGGCGATTTGGCCGTAGATGAAGGCGTCGTTGACCACCGGCGGAAAGAAGTCGATGGTCTGGACGATGGCCAAGTCCTCCGTCAGCCGATAGACACCGGCATCGTCGTGGGTGTCCGTGCCGACGAGGAGGTTGGGATCGCTGCTGGGGGGGAGGTTGCGCAGAACCTGCGCGATGCCCTGGGGGGGCAGTTTACCCGCTCAGCCGGCGCATGAGGCGTAGTCGATCAGACGTTTTTTGCGTCCGAAGAACAACATCTCGCTCCCTCCTTTGGTTGTCGGCGGAACGGATTCGGCACGCTGAGTCACGCTTTCTTTTTCAGAAGCTCGGCAAGCGTGTCGAGAACCCATTGCTCGTCGGGAAACTGCTTCGTTTTTAGCTTCGAGTACAGCACTTCGCCGTTCGCGGACAACTCGAAGCAACCTCCACTGGAGGGAATCAGTCTCAGGTCTTGAATCTTCTGCTTAAACGCGGTCAGTAGTTTGCCCGTCAAACTGAGGGCATGGGGTTCGTAACTTCACATGGCACAGTAGCGCAACTCCACTTGCATGTCGATCTCCTTTTCCATGTCCGAAGGCGACTCGCCTCGTGGCGCATTCGCATCTCCTGATATAGTAGATGCGGCTGCCCGACTCGTCGAGTTGATGTGCGCAGGGCAGCCCGAGGAAACCAGCCGTATGGGGCGATTGATTCCACCGACGATCATCGTGCGTCATCCGCGCGAAAATCCGCGGAAATGTTCCGTGCTGCCGCTGCGCGGCCGCGACGAAGTGCGGTTTTGGAGCTATCCCGTGAAGGAACGTCCGCCAATGGACGCCTACGTTCGCCTGTCCGCCGATGGTTCGCAACTGTCGGTCGCCGACGCGGACAAGGGGATTCTTCTGCTGGACGGCAGCTGGCGTTGGGCGGCAGCGATGGCGCGCGATTTTCAGGACGTGCCGCCTCGCTCTCTGCACGGTTGGTCCACCGCCTATCCGCGCGTGTCGAAGCTCGGTACCGATCCCGACAACGGACTCGCTTCTATCGAGGCGTTATTCGTGGCCTATCACCTGTTGGGCCGTCCGACGGCGGGGCTGCTCGATTCGTATCGTTGGGCGGAGGAGTTCTTGCGGACGAACGGATTATCCGTCGAACCGGTTCGCTTCGCTCCACGGATTGAGCTGCCTCCCTATACGTTCGTGCCGGGGCGGACGCCGCACCCGCTCCGCGATCCGGCGGGGCATCTCTTCGGCCAAGTGCTGGAACTACCGCCGCCTCTGGACCCATCGCAATGGCGCGACAGCGAAGCGTATCTGCATGGGATCGACCTGTTCAATCGAGGCTACTATTGGGAAGCCCACGAAGCGTGGGAGGGGCTGTGGCGCGCGGCGGGTCGAACGGGTATCGTCGCCGATTTCCTCAAAGCGCTCATCAAACTTGCCGCCGCCGGTGTGAAAGTGCGGCAAGGTCAACCGCGCGGGGTTGCCGGCCACGCTGCCGGGGCGTTGGAATTGTTCCGTGCCATCGCCGGACAACTCGGCGATGCGCCCGGCTATCTGGGTCTGCACTTGCGCGAACTGCTCGCCTTCGCGGAGCGGATTGAGAAGCAAGCCGAGAACTTGGCTACCGATGAAGATCGAGGCGTGAAGGTCGTTTTCGCGCACTTTCTCAGTCCCACGGATCGCGCTTGAGTAAAGAAGCTAAGATATCCATAAGATGCCGGTCACGGGACGATTCTCCGCGTTTCCAAGTGGGAGTGCTATTCGCATGAACAAGATCGCTCTTTTCTTTACCCTCATCGGCTTGGCCGGCTTCTCGATGGCAGGCCGCGCCGAAGACGTCAAACCCGCCAAGCCGATCGACTTGCCGTTCAACACAAAAGCGGACGAAGACGATCCGTTTTTGTCCAGCGGCGGACTCACCCTCTGGTACTCGTCCAACGAAAGCGGAAAGTTCGACATTATGGCGTCCCAACGGCGAACGCTTCGGGCCCCGTGGGGCAAAGGAGAGATCCCCGATAGCTATATGCAGTCGAAAGTGGACGATCGGGGCGTGTGTCTGACGCGAGACGGCGTGTATCCTCAATATCTCTTTTTCTCGACGCTGAAGGACAAGGACACGAAGAATTTCGACCTTTATGTGGCGGTGAAGCAAGGGCGCGACAAGGTATTTACCGAGCCGACGCCGGTGCAGGCCGCATCGTCCGACGCCGACGAGAGAAATCCCCATCTCGCGGCGGGAGGCAAACACTTGTACTTCAGCCGCAAGACCAAGGACGGTTGGCGCGTCTATTTGTGCAAACGAACGCAGACCAAAGGCGCGACCGGCTTCGGTGATCCGCAGTTGGTCGAGGAGTTGCCGCCGAACTACCACCACGTCGCGCTGACGCCGGACGGCAAAACCATGTACCTGCAAGGCCCGCTCGAAAAGAATCGCACCGGCCTTTTCGTGGCGACGAGTACCGCCAAAGGGTGGAGCAAGCCGGAGCCGTTGACGATGTTGAATCATCCGGAGGCGGCCAAGGGCGATCGGTCGCCTTCCTTGAGCGCCAACGGCAGCTTTCTGTACTTCTCGTCGGATCGGCCCGGCGGCAAGGGAGGTCTCGATATTTGGGTCGTACCCGTGGAACAGTTGAAACTCAAAAAATGAGTGTGCGAGGAAAAAGGACTGATGTTCGCCGCTTCGGGGCGCGAGCGAAAACATCAAGGCCGTCGGTCGCGTGGTAAAAGATGCAGCCTATGCGGAGCGGGGTTAGCTCGGTCGGACGACACGATTCGGGAACGGTTACTCGGGCTGTTTGAAGGGGTGTACGGCATCCGAATGGAGGACATGGGAGACTGGAATATAACCGGCAGGAAGCAAGAGCATTGGCACCAATTTCTCCCCTAACGTTCGCGCGGGTTCGACCGCAGCCAGTCACCGGGGAGTTTGCAGCTGAGTCAGGGAGGACCACTGGGATGAGACATCGATGGATTCGCAGTCTGGCCCTGTCATTAGGCGTTTGGGCGATGGGCCACGCAGGCAATTTGGCGCTCGTTCGGGGCGCGGAAACCGGACCGAACATTCAACCGTATCCAACGCCGTCACCCGTCGTCGAAGCGGCGCGGGTCGAGGAACCGGCCCCGGCAGCCTTTTTGAGTCCGCCCATCGCCCCCCCGGATGTACCCACTGAGGAAGATCGCGCGATTCAGCCGGCCGGTTTATTCTCCGGTCGTCTCGGTCGGACCATGCCCAGTGGATTCGACGATGGCACCGTGATAACGTCGCCCTCGCCGTTGCCCATGCCCAATCCGGCACCGCAACCGGACGTTCCCTACGCCTGGCGGCAGCAGGGTTCATCCTCCCTCATGGCTTCCAATCCTCCCGCGTCGAACTTCGCGCCCATGCCCAGTCTCGCCTCGCCGCCATCGCCGCAGGCATCCGGCCCGATAACTAACCCCGGGAGTGTCGCCGCACCTGGAGTCGTCAACGGACCAGTCCACTCGACTTTGCTGGACGGCGTGGGCTGTCTGAACGACGGCAGCTGTGCGCCCGGCAGTTGCGGCATGGACGGCTGCTGCGGCTGGGGCGACGGGTGCGGCAACGGTTGCAATTTCGGGAATCGCTGGTTTGGCTCCGCCGAGTACCTGCTGTGGTTCGTCCAAGGACAGAATCTGCCGCCTCTCCTCACGAGCGGCTCCCTCGCCGACAACCCACCCGGAGCCATCGGACAGCCGGGCACCAACGTGCTATTCGGGGGTAGCAACTACTCCAACAATCCCTATTCCGGCGCGCGGTTGCGCGGCGGCTACTGGTTCAACGACAACCACGGTTTGGGGCTTGAGCTTGGCGGCTTCTTCCTCGGCGCAGGGGCCAACACCTACAC
Source organism: Planctomycetota bacterium (assembly GCA_021807595.1). GTDB lineage: Bacteria > Planctomycetota > Planctomycetia > Gemmatales > Gemmataceae > JAJPHU01. Next base: position 5,232 of record JAKBCS010000021.1, read on the forward strand.
GAACTCCTCGCTCGGCGTGCCGTTCTTGGCTCGCCCGTTCGTCAATGCCTTGACCGGCGGGCAAGACATCGAAGCCGTGGCCACGCCCAATGGGTTGACCGGTACCTTCACCGCCGTCAACACGTTTCTCCTCTACGGAGCCGAGGCTAATTTGCGGCGCAATTTGCTGTGCGGTTGCAATTGGTTCATCGATGGTTTCGCCGGTTGGCGTATGCTCGGTCTGAATGAGTCGCTCGGCATTCGCGAGAACTTGGCGGTCGTTAGTTCGTCCAACCCGAATCTGCCGACTGGGACGACGTTCATTGTCAACGACCGCTTCGCCACTACCAATATGTTCAATGGTGCCCAAATCGGCGGTATCGGCGAATATCGCTTTGGTCGTTGGAGCGTGGATGTGCGCGGCAGCGTGGCCCTGGGCGGCACCGAGCAGTTCGTGGCGATCTCCGGTTCGACGTTCGCCGCCGCTCCCGGTATCGCCGGTTCGACCGCGCAAGGTGGTTTGTTGGCGCAGTCGTCGAACATCGGCCGCTACACGCGCGGCATGGTGAGCATGGTGGACGAAATCGGCCTCAATCTCGGCTATCAGTTCACCAACCACATTCGCGGCTTCGTCGGTTACAACTTCTTGTATTGGTCGAGCGTAGTTCGCCCCGGCAATCAGATCGATCCGGTCGTCAATCCGAACCTGATCCCGCCATCGTCGGGCGGCGGCCCTGCGCGTCCCGCCTTCAACTTCAACGGCACCGATTTCTGGGCGCAAGGTTTGACGTTCGGACTCGACATTCGTTGGTGAAAAGAAGAGTAGTTTAAGATTCTTGGGCCTTTTGTTTCTTCAACAAGAAGGGATCGCCATCCTCGTAAGCTGGCATGGCGATCCCTTCTTCCATTTCGATTAACCTCCAAATTCGATCTATTTTGACGCGGAACCGAGAGGCGTCAGCACCTCCAGCTTCAGATCCTTGAAGCGCACCTCCATCGGGCCGCCGGCGTGGATTTGTAGGCCGAAGATGCCGCGACGGGCGAGCTTCGCATCGTTCACATCGACGCACAGCTTGCCGTTGAGATACGTTCGCACCCGGCCGCCCTCGGCCACAATCTCGTACTCGTTCCAATCGTCGGTCTTGACGTGCTTGTCGCCGGACTTGTCCCACAAGATGCCGCGGCCGTTCTCTTCGTAGAGCTTGCCCCACCAGCCGGCACCGATGTCCGCTTGGGGGCCGCGCATCTCGCCATCGGGCAGCGATGCACTACGGAACTGTATGCCGCTGTTCTCCTTATTCGGCGTCAGCTTCGCCTTCACGGTCAGACGAAAATCGTCGGCAACCATATGACTGGTGAGGAAGTTATTGCGTTTCAAGCCGGCGCTTTTGCCGACGATCTCGCCGTTTTCGACCGACCACAATTTGCGGTCGCCGTCCCAGCCGGTCAGATCCTTGCCGTTGAAGAAATCCTTGGCGTTGTCCACCGTCGCCAACAGCGGCACTTGAGCGGGATGACGCAGATAGGCCACCAGTGCGCGCACGTCGTCGTCGCGCATCTGCTTGAGCAAGTCGTCGGGCATCATCGATGTAGGGCTGGGGGAACGCTCGTCAATCTCGTTGGCGGGCACGGTCAATGTCTCGTTGGCGGTGACGACGGTGAGAGCGGCGGGCGTCTCGGCGCGGACGATGCCGCTGACGACACGGCCACTTTTAAGAGTGAGAACGGTCATTTTGTAATCGTTGGGGATGACGGCGCTGGGATCGAGGACGTTTTCCAGCAGATAATCGAGGTTGGCCCGATTCGAGCCGGTGATGTCGGGGCCGACCTTGCCGCCGACACCGTACAGCGTGTGGCACTGTTGGCAAGTTTTAGAGAATACAGATCGACCGAGCGACAAATCGACTTCCGGAGCGGGAGCGTTCAGCTTCTTCTTCCACGCGGAGATGAGTTGGACGCGCTCGGCGGGCGAAGTGCGGACGATGCCCCACACTTGGGCGATACGTTCGTCCAGCGCCTTGTTGCGCAGATTGCGAAGCTGGCGAACGATCTCGGCGGGTACGTCGGATGCCGTCACTTGCTTCGCCGCGACGGCTTCCATCAGCGCTTGGCCGTAAGCGGGGCGCGAGGCCAATGTGCTGAGCGCGTCGCGCTTCTCTTGCGGATCGAGGGAAGCGAACGCCTGCAAAATCACATGCGGCGTCTTCGCGTCTTCATAGAACGCCAAGCCGCGCAAAGCAATGGCTCGCAGCGGTCTGTCATCCACGAGACGTTGCAAGACGGAGGCCAATTCCTTGTCGTGGGCATCGAGGAGAGCGGTCAGGGCGCTCTGCCTTGCCGCAGGCTCCGCAGCGCGATCCTCGGCCACACGGCGCAACTCGGAGAGAGCGGACGGATCGCCGAACGTCACCGCCAAGGCCATCGAGCGGCGGCGCACTTCCGCATCCGAGCTACGCGACAACTTCACGAAGACGGCAGGCCACCCTTTGGGTGTGTCCACGCGACGACGGCCTTTCAATGCCTCTTGCACGCTGCTCAGAATCGCTTGCCGTCGTCCGGTTCCGTTTTCGCTGGACAGTAATTTCACTACCAGTTCCAACGCTTCCGGAGTGGACGAGGATGCAATGCGTCGGACCGCGAACGGCAGCAGCGACGGCGACGACTTCGCTTCGGATGCCAACTTGAGGGCGCGCTCCGGCGACGACTCGGCCAACGGCTCCAGAGCGTACCAATACAAAAGGGGCAAATTGGCGTCGCCGACATCCTCTGGATGCGCCAGCAGCCCTTGCAGAATGTCCCACCGGAGAGCGAGGGGCAATCGTTGCAGGCCCGACGCCAGATACAGACGCACCATCGGCGAGGGGTCGGCGGAAACAAGCTCGGCAAAGCGTTTCATCAGCGTTTCGGAAGGTTTGCCGTTCTCCGAGGCCAATTGCACCGCCCACGCGCGGACGGAAGGGGATGTGTCCGACAGAGCCTTGAGGAATCGTTCCTCGGTCAGTCCGCCAATGACGTGTAGCGCCCACAAACCACGCAAACGGCGCGTTTCATCTTTGTTCGTGAAAGCAATCTTCGCCAACCTGTCTGCGACATTCGGCAGCGGAGACGCAGCCGGCAGCTTACGCTGCCGGTTCGCCCGTTCTTGCAACAAGCGGCGCGATTGGCGGACGAACCATTCGTTTTTGTGCAATTGCAGATCGACTAAGTCGTTATCGCTCCATTGGGACAGATCGACCGTCGCCGGCTTGGTGCCGCGATACTCGATCTTGTAGATGCGCCCGTTCTCGCGGTCCCAGATTTTGGGATCGCCGTGATGGCAGGCTTGCTTGTCGTACCAATCGAGGAGGTAGACGTTGCCGTCGGGTCCATAGCGGAGGTTGATGAAGCGCGACCAGGCGTCGTTGGCGTGTAGGAAATCGGGACCGTGGGAAGCGACGAATCCAGAGCCTTTGGGACGCAAGACATCCATATTCAGGCGATGGCCGTGGACGTTGCCCATGAACATGCGTCCGCGATATTCGTCCGGCCACATCCCGCCTTGATAGAGCATCAAGCCACAATGGGCATGCCCGCCGCCGGCGCTGTCGGAACTGTTGTTGCCCGCCCACGGATTGGCCCCCTGCCAATGTAAGTGATCGGCGATGGTTGGAATGTCGGCGTAGGTGTGGGGATTAAAATGCGACCCCGCTTGTCGCTGGTAGCGGCCTCCTTGAATGATGTGGTAGGCATGTGGGATAACGCAGGCCGACACGAACGCTTGCCCATGCGCGTCGAAGTCCAGCCCCCACGGATTACTGGTGCCGTGCGCAAACACCTCGAAAACGTGCTTGGTCGGATGATAGCGCCAGACGCCGGCGTTGATGGGGATGCGGTCCCTGTCGGGCGTGCCGGGTTTGCCGACGCGCGAATGGGTGAAGACGCCGTGACAGCCGTACAGCCAGCCGTCCGGCCCCCAACAGAAAGCGTTCAGTGTCTCGTGCGTGTCCTCGTAGTGCCAGCCGTCGAGCAGGATGTGCGGTTTACCTGCCGGCTTGTCCTTGCCCGGCTCGATAGGTACGAACATCAGATAGGGAGCTGCGCCGATCCACAAGCCGCCGAAGCCGATCTCCAAACCGCTGACGAGGTTCAACCCTTCCATGAAGACCGTGCGTTTGTCGAACTTTCCGTCGCCGTCACTGTCCTCGAAGATGAGAATGCGATCTTTCGCATCCTTATCGGATCGTCGAATGGGGTAACTGTACGCTTCGGCGACCCACAGCCGGCCGCGCTCGTCGAGGCAGAACGCGATGGGTTGTCTTACGTCCGGTTCGCCGGCGAACAGCTTAACGTCGAATCCTTCCGGAACGGTCATGGCTGCCGCCGCCTTCTCCGGCGTCAATCCAGCGTTCTTGTAGGCATCCGGCGTCGGAGGCCCTTTGCGCTGAGGATACTTGGGCTTTTCGGCGTGAAAGCGAAAATCGTCGAAGTTCACATGCCCCCAATGGCCGGTGTGCTTATCGACCAGACGAATGAAAATCTCTTTGCCGCGATGCGCGCTCAAATCGACAGCCACGCGCTGAAGGTTCTCCTGCTCGATGCCGGAAGTGCGAGAGATCAATTCCCCCTTGTCGGCGCGGACCAGTTCGACGCAGGTTTCCGGCCACGGTCCCCCGCCGATAAGGAAGGAAGCCCACGGATGCGTCACCTTGAACGGCACGGAGCGCAGCGTGCCTTGCGGTTTGTCACCGTGCAATTCGTAGCTGCCGATCCAGTAATCGCCTTGATGTTGACTCTTCATGTCGCCGCGCCGCTTGGCTACCGTGTCGCCCTTGATGGGTTGACCGCGAAAAGCTTCCCCTTCGGCAGTCCAATCCTTGAGCGTGCCAGTCTCGAAATCGAGGTTGAGCGGCTTGCCGTCTGCGCCGACCGGACGCATTCCCTCGTCGGTAAAGGCAGATCCAACGGCGAAAGCGAGAACGGCGAACGCGAAGATAGGACGCATGACGGCTCTCCGAGGCGGGAAGGATGGTACAACGATTTGGATATTGTCTACCGATACGCACCGATGTCAACCGTGTTGGAGACATTGGTACGCCCAATCGTCCCGAATAGGCCGAGCGATGCGGTCTCGACGGTCGGACGAACGATGCGAGTCGATCTTTTTCGGATTGAAACGACAATCGAGCGAATCGTGCTTTGTACGCGGAGGATGGCGCGGTCGAGATGCGCCGAGGCGTGTGCGGCGAGGATTCCACATCGGGTAACAAGGGCTAAAGAACCGAAGAGAAGAGAGGCGAGAGGCGGCTGCTCGCTCGCCGGCGCGCCTCTCTTCCCGGTGCGCGCCATTCCTGCCGCTTTACCACGATCAATAGGAGACTTTGCACCATGCGCGTCCCCCTCCCCCTTCAGGGAGTTGCCGTACTGTTTCTGACCGCGACGCTGGCGGTCGGACAGACTCCCGATTTTACCGAAGAGTCGCCGTTGGATGCGGCTATTCTCGGCTCCACGGATTTACTCCGACAAGTTGCCTACGAAAGTGGCCAACCCCTTCTCCTTCTCGCGGTGGACGGTCGGTTGACATCGTTGGACGGCGCGACGACCAAAGAACCAACGCGCTTAAAGCCAACTCCGCAGACGCCGCCTAGCGAGAAGGCAACGGCGCTGGAAGGAGAAGTCGTCTCGGAAGGGATTGAATGTCCCGATTGTTTGCCGTTCGCGGCTCCCGCCAAACACCACAAATGGTTCGGGAAGCTCCATGCACGCAAGGGACAATCCGCGTCTGGAATGCCCGATGAGGCGTGGCAAGACGGCGGAAGCGGCTGTCTGAGTTGGTACGGCTCGCCGCTCACCGCATACAAGTGGAAACCGCGCGGGCATCTCTTCTGGTCGCACAAGCCGCCCCGCAACGACAACGGCTGCTCCTCTTCAGTCTTCGCAAGTCGGTGCGATAGTTGCGGTTGGGGAACGCCGTATCTCGCTCCCGCGCCATCGACAAGCTCGCTGTGCAAACGTTGTCAGCGCAAGAATGCGCGCGGCCATTCGGATGGATTCGGCGATGGCGGCTGGTTGAACGAGGACGGCATTTGCGACGGATGTGCTATCCCGCAAGAGAGTCCGAAGCATCGGCTTTGCCGCAAATGCCAACGCAAGAGCGGTCGCGGCTATGCAGGATCAGGCTATCCTTGCTGGCCCGCCTACCCCGTGCCCGGAGCGAATGTCGAGGACGAGGGCGGCTTCGGTTTTGGTGGCTGTCCAGACTGTGGCAGACACCCCTCACTGTGCCGTTCTCTTCTCCAACACTTCCATCGACACAAAGCCCCAGCCTCGAACGCCTATCCGACGATGGGCTACGAATCGTTCTGCGATGGTTGCGTGTCCGAATGAAAAGGTCGGGTACTTGGATCGGTACCGAGGAACGTGCGGTCAAGGAAGAGCGGCAATGGGGCGTGCGTTTTGCGGACGCCCCTTTTCGTTATCGAGAATGGGCAGTCCGAGGCGGGACTCGGACTGCCGGGAGGGGTCGGCCAGGGAACTACCAACTGCCAAGCACTTCCATCGTCAATTGCCCCAAACTTTGCTCCGACACGGACACGGCCTCGCCGCATTCGGTGCAGCGAATGTTGCCGCAGACGAACAGTGTCGAGAAGATCATGTCTTCAAAGGTTTCTCCGTCGCCAAGGGCATACCACGGACCTTCCTCGGCCATGCGGTCCAGCACTTCGGCGGCCGGGGCGTCGGGGGATGCCGCGAAGGAACACGAACATTGGGGGCAGAAGAGTTCGACTTGCATGGCGGTACTCCTGTACGACGGGATGAGTTGTTTCAACGGAAGGACTTAATGCAAGTCGGATACCAATTGCACGATTCTGTCAAGACGATTTATGGCAATTGGTGTAACACACTGTCATAGAAATGGTTAAAGCGAAAAAAATGTGGCGCTGGAAAACGAGCTGAATGACGAATCGGCGGTCGCTCCTCGCTTTTACAACATTCCAGGGAGAAAAGTACAAAGCGGTACCAGAAGCGGGCCTCCCGGCGAACCGGCTGCGTAAGCTGCCGGGTAATGCAATCCGGCCAAGAACCCGTTATCATGCAGCGTTGGCTCCTTCGATCCGATTTTTGGATGCGCAATCGTGGTCTCGCAGTCTCCTTTGCAGATCCCGCTGGATTCGCTTCCCGGCATCTCGGCTCCGAGGCTTGAGATGCTCGAACGGCTCGGCCTGCGCACCGTGGGCGACCTTTTCTTTCACTTCCCGCGCGCCTACGAGGATCTCAACGATGTTCGTCCCATCGGCCTGTTGTCGGAAGCCAGCATTCAAACGGTGCGCGGCGAAGTCGTGGAAATCGACGGCCGGGAGTTGAACGACGGTCGAACCATCGTCAGCGTCGTTCTCTGCGACGACGGCAAGAATTGTCTGGAAGGCGTGTGGTTCAATCGTCCGTTTGCATCCAAGCAATTTCGTTACGGCCAGCGGCTCGCATTCAGCGGCAAGCCGAAGTGGTATCGAGATCATTGGCAGATGAACAATCCGCGCGTGCAGATCCTCGACGGCAACTCGGCGAGCGATCCGGGCGTCGTGCCGGTTTATCCGCTTACCGAAGATTTACGATCCGATCATCTGCGCGCGTTGCTCCGCGCCTCGCTCGACGCGCATGCGCCGCATCTGGTCGAGGTTCTACCCGAAGCGTTGCGGCGGAAGCACGATTGGCCCACGGCCGACCGGGCGCTGCGCGATATTCACTTCCCCTCCACGCTGGCGGCGGCGACGCGCGGTAGAAGACGATTTGTCTACGAGGAGTTTCTTATTCTTCAGCTGGCCCTCGCCCTGCGCCGGCGCGAAGTCCGCGAGGAAGGCCGCGCTCCAATTCTGACGACGACTCCGGCCATCGACGCGCGAATTCGCCGACTGTTTCCCTTCCGCCTCACCGCCGACCAAGATCGAGCCGTGGCCGACCTGTGCCGCGATCTCTCGTGCGAAAAACCGATGCAACGCCTCTTACAAGCCGATGTGGGCGCGGGCAAAACCGCCGTCGCCGTGTACGCGCTGTTGACGACCGTTGCCAACAAGCATCAAGCCGCGCTCATGGCTCCGACCGAAGTATTGGCCCGCCAACACGCGCGCACCCTCGACCGCTATCTCGCCCATAGCCGCGTCCGCCGCCTGTTGCTGACCGGAGCGCTGACGGCGGCCCAGCGGCGCGACGCGCTGACGGCGTTGGCCGCCGGCGACATCGATCTCGCGGTCGGAACGCAAGCCTTGGTGCAAGACGATGTGCGTTTCGCCAAGTTGGGGCTGGTGGTCATCGACGAGCAGCACAAGTTCGGCGTTCACCAGCGGGCGCGCTTCCGCCGTCTGGGCGTCGATCCGCATTATCTGGTTCTAACGGCCACGCCGATTCCGCGCACCGTGGCCCTCACGGTGTTCGGCGATCTGGACGTGTCCGTCGTTCGTCAACCGCCTCCAGGACGACAGCCCGTGGCCACCCGTTGGGAGCCGGAGGGACAGCGCGAGCGCGTCTACGCTCGGCTCTGCGAGGGGATGAAACAGGGCCGACAAGCGTATCTTGTTTGTCCCTTGGTCGAGGAATCGGCCTCACTCGATGTGAAGTCGGCCATTCAGACTCATGCCGAGTTAGCCGAAGGACCGTTCCGCGAATTCCGCGTCGGACTGTTGCACGGGAGGCAAGACGAGGAGACGAAGGCAAAGGTGATGGACAACTTCCGGAATCGAGAACTCGATCTGTTGGTCTGCACGTCCGTCATCGAAGTCGGCGTCGATGTCCCGAACGCGACGATGATGGCGATCGAACACGCGGAGCGGTTCGGATTGTCGCAGCTGCATCAGCTGCGCGGCCGGATCGGGAGGGGCGAGACGGCGGGACAATGCTTCCTGTTCGCCAAGCCCTCCGGCGACGAAGGACGGCAGCGCTTGCGCGTCTTTCTCCGTACCACGGACGGATTCGCTCTTGCCGAGGAGGACATGCGCTTGCGAGGCATCGGCGAGTTTTTCGGCACGCGCCAACATGGAATCGGCGAATTGCGGGTCGGCAATCTGATCGCCGACGCCGACTTACTCCGCGAGGCGCGCAAAGACGCCTTCGCACTCGTCGCCGAGGATGCCGCCCTTCGCCGTCCCGAACACGCTGCGCTCCGCGCGCTGGTTCTCGAACGCTATGGCAAGAGTTTGGATCTCGCGGCAATCGGATAGTGCCTATCCACTAAGCCCGTCTCCCCCGATACTCCGGCGCGGAGGAGTTGAAGTTGTGTTGTCGTTGAGTCGGGAAGGTGTGCCCGTCCGCTCTCGACCGATCGGTTGAGAAGGTGTATCGTGATCGCTACGGAATGAGGCGGAAGCGAGACGGCATCGATCGTGCGAAGGAAACGGAAACCCAACATGAGCGACGTAGCCAACGCATCCCATTCGTTGATCGCGTTGCAACAGGTGAGCATGCAATTCGGCGCGCAGAGCGTATTGCACGGCATCGACCTCGACATTCAGCGCGGCCAGACCTTGGCGGTGATCGGCGAGAGCGGATGCGGCAAGACGGTGTTGCTCAAACTCATCATCGGCCTGCTGCGTCCGACGGTGGGCCGCGTCTTTTTCGACGGTAAGAATCTCGAACGATTGTCCGAGCGCGAGTTGACGAGGCAGCGGTTGCGCTTTGGATTTCTATTTCAGGGCGCGGCTCTGTTCGACAGTCTGTCGGTCTACGATAATGTCGCGTTTGGATTGAGGGCGTCGGGAGGGAAACCGGAAGCGGAGATCGGCGAGATTGTGCGACAGCGGCTGCAAGAAGTCGGTCTGCCGGCGGGGGTCGTGAGCAAGAAGCCGGCGGAGTTGTCGGGCGGTATGAAAAAACGGGTTGGATTGGCCCGCGCCTTGGCTCTCGATCCCGAAGTCATGCTTTACGACGAACCGACCACGGGACTCGATCCGATTATGACCGATGTGATTAACGAGTTGATCCTGCAAACGCGGCGTCAACATCCTGTGACGAGCATCATCGTCACGCACGAGATGAAGACGGTCAACAAGGTGGCCGACCGCGTCGTCATGCTTTATCCGTTAAGTCGGTTACAACCGGGCGAACATCAGATTCTTTTCGACGGCGCGCCGGAACGATTGCGCGATCGCGCCGATGTGCGCGTGCGGCAGTTCATTGAGGGCGAGGCGGGCGAGCGGTTGCGCGAGTTGTCGCGCCAGCCAGAGTGAGGCGATGTCCCTCCCATTGCGCCGGCGAGGGATGTTCCTACGAACCCCGTGGACCGGAAGATTGCGCGAGGTGCTACCATGAGCGACCGAAGTATGCGCTGGGGGATTGGCCTTTTCGTACTGATGGCGCTGGTGTTGTTGGGAACGCTCATCGTGATGTTCGGAAGTCTGCCGAACTATTTCAAGCGCACGAACGTTTATACCCTTCGTTTCGTCGATGCTCCCGGCGTGGGGCCGGGATCGCCGGTGCGCCGATCCGGAGTGCGCATCGGCGAGGTACGCGATGTCATTCTCGACGACGAGCGCGGCATCGTGCGGGTGCGCGTAGCCATCGAAGCGCGGTATACGATTCGCCGGAACGAGCAGCCGACTCTGAATGTGGGACTTCTCGGCAGCGATGTCAGCATCGACTTTGTGCCGGTTCCAGCGGACGAGGGACAACCGGTCGATCGGAGTGTTCTCGAACCCGGCTCGGAAATCGTGGGGCTGAGGCCGGTCAACGTCAATACGCTACTCAATCGCGCCTCCGAAGTCGCCCCGACGGCGCAGGATACGCTGAACGAGATTCGGCGTTCGCTGCAAAAGCTAGAGCGCATCTCGCCGTTGGCCGAGGAAACGCTGCGCGAATATCGCGATTTGGCCAAGGATGTCCGCCGCGCCATTCCCGATCTGCAAAAGACGAATCAGGAATATCAAGATCTGGCCAAAGACGCTCGGCGACAGCTACCGGCCTTGCAGGCGACGAATCAGGAGGTTCAGGGTTTGGCCAAGGATATTCGCAAGGCGCTGCCGGAGGTGCAAAAGGATCTCGACGATTTCGGTTCCGCCGCCCGCAATTGGGGCAAAGTGGGCGAACGGCTCAACGTCTGGGCGCAGACCAACCTCGACGAAGTGACCAAGGCCATCGACAATCTCAATACCATCCTGACGCGCGTTGGGAATGTGTTCAACGAGGAAAATCAGCGTTACGTCACGGCGATTCTCAAGAACTCCTCGCAAGCCAGCCAACGATTCAACAATATCTCGCGCAACATAGACGGCATCCTCGAAGACAGTCGGCCCCTGCCCAAACAGATGAACGAAACGCTCGATCGCGCCAACTCGGCCATGCGCGATCTTCAGAAGACCATCGGCCCCTATGCCGAACACTCCGAAAGCACGGCGCGCAACCTCGACGAGAGCATGGCCAAGGTCAATCGCTTACTCTCGGACCTCGGTCAGCTGACGAAAGTGTTGGATAAAGATGGTACCGTGCAGCGTTTGCTCGGCGATCCGTCGCTGTACAACAATCTCAACGGCGCGGCGTGTTCGATCGTGCGAGCGATGCCGCGCATGGAGCGTATCTTGCGGGATTTTGAAACCTTTGCCGATAAGTTGGCCCGCAATCCAGAATTGCTCGGAGTGCGTGGAGCGATTCGGCCCAGCGATGGGTTGAAGGAAGCGCCGCCGCCCTTCACTCGACCGATTCTCGTACCGGGTTCTCCTCCTTGACATCGGACTCTTCGCGTCGGTGATTGCCGGGGGCCGAGGGCGAGGTTCCCGATAAATCTTGGCGGAGCGAGCGCAGATGGGCCAGCCGTTCGCGGATGTCGCCGGCCCGATGGCCGCGTTCGCGCGCCAGGCGGATTTCGTCGCGCAGCCGAGTCAACTCCGCTCGCTCCCGCGCAAGGACGGCCCGTTCGCGCGACATTTGAAACTCGGCCTCACGCGCGACCGATTCGATGTCGCTTTCCCGCGCCTGCAATTGGCACAATTGTTCGCTCAACGCTTGCCGATCGCGCTCCAATTCTTGCCGATAAGCATTCAACTCGTCCTCGTATCCGCCGCACTTTTCCAGGTTCGCTATCGCGTCCCGTTGTTCGATTTCTCGTCGTAGCTTTTGAAGCTGATTGTCGCGCTCCGCGATCTCGCGTTGCAACGAATCCACGATGGCGTGCATTTCCCGCTCCGCGACGATCGACGCCTCGGCCCTGACGCGAGCGCACCCGCATTCGGCCTTGATGGCTGCTAATTCCCGCTGAAATTGCACTTCGAGTAGCGACCAGTTTGCTTGCAGCTGCTCGCATTCGCGCCGCCAATACTCTGCTTCGCTGGGGGAGACGACGTAGACCGCTTTCTCTTCCGCTTGGCGTCTAGACCGTTGGAGATAGCGCGCAAAACAGTTCAATTCCCGGCTGCGGCGATCCAACGCCGAGGCCCGTTCCTCGATCGCGGCGGCAGGGACGGCGTCGGGGGCCACTTGCGCGACGGGAGCGCGCGTGAGTTCGGCCTGTCGCCGGGCGAGATCGTACTCTTCGCGTTCCAAGCGCACGCGGCGTTCGACGCATTCGCGCTCGAAGGCGGCACGCTCGTCGCACAGCTCGCGCTCGGCGCGTTCGACTTCGTTCAAGCGTTCTTCGTATTCCCGCATCAATTTCTGATAGTCGCGTTGCAGGCCGCGCAGGGTGTCGGCTTGCTTTTCCAACTCCGCCAGCGTCGGAGGCAGGGACTTTCCCTTGCGTGCGCGGAGGCGTAGACGCAGCGCCAATCGAACGAGGTTGCGGCGCGAACGCTGCAACTGTTTGAGGCGAGGCGACAAGGAATCCTGGCCGGAAGACGCGATGGCCAGCGTTCGCGTGGGATGTCCCGCCGGAAGACGCACCTCGAAGCTGAACGCGCCGATTTGCAGCACGTCCGCATCGTTGAGTGTTTCTTCGGTGATGGCGCGTCCGTTCAGCCGAGTGGCGTGTCTTCCTCCGGAGCAATCGCGGATGCGCCAGCCGTCGGCGACGCGTTGCAGGATGCAATGTACCGGAGCAGCCTCCGGCGAGACCAACGCGACATCGCACATCGGAGAACGACCCAAGAGAAACAGATCGCGATCCAGCAGGCGACATTTCCGAGTCGTGTTGCCGTAGGTAACGATCAGTGCGGCTTGACCGGATTGCAAAGTTGCCTCTCCCTCTCCGCGCATGGCATGCCTCCTAAGAAACCAAATGGGCGAGGCCACGGCTGATGGGGGATCACGGGCGCATGGTGAACCGCGGCATTGCGGTAGAAGCGGTTTTGGTGCCGCTTATAAGAATATCTGAAACGGGGGAGTATGAATCACTAGAACCTTAGCTCACAAAAAACCGAAAGGCGAGCGGGAAATTTATTTTTTTGAGGGCGAGGCGATCGAGGTCGATCATCGCGCCAAAAACCCGCCATCGACGACGAGCGATTGTCCGGTGATGTAGCTGCCGGCATCGCTGGATAGCAGCAGCGCGGGACCGACCAATTCTTTCGGATCGCCCCAACGCCCGAGGGCCGTGCGATCCGCGAACGCCTTCTGCTCGGCCTCCGACAAGACCGAGGCGGGAAGGTCGGTAAGGAACGGGCCGGGAGCGATGCAATTGACCGTGATGCCGAACTCGCCCAGGTCGAGCGCGCTGGCGCGGGCCAGACCCAACAGGGCCGATTTCGTCGCCGAATAGATGTTGCGCTTTTCCTTCGACAGATAACCCATCACCGAGGAGATGTGGATGACCCGACCCCAACGCCTCGCTTTCATCTGCGGCACTAGCGCCCGCGTCAGCGCCATGACGGAGCTGAGATTGATTTCCAGCACGTTGTTCCACGCCTCGTCGGTTATCTCGTCGATGGCCTGCGGTTTATTGGTACCGGCGTTGTTGATGAGGATGTCCACGCGCTCCATCTTCTCCAAGGCGGTCTTGGCCAGATGCTCGACTTGCCCGCGATGGCTCATGTCGGCGACGATGTAGCAGCCGCATCGGCCGGTGCCTCGAAGGATTTCCTCCAAAGCAGATCGCAATTCATCTTCGTGTCGGCTGGAAACGACAATATCCGCACCCGCCTCGGCCAAGCCGCGCGCCATGGCCTTGCCCAGACCTTTGCTGCCGCCCGTCACCAAAGCCACTTTGCCGCTCAGATCGAAAAGTTTTTTCGTCATCGGATGATTCCCTCGATTCGATTGCGTTTGTCCGTCGGTTTCCATTAACATAGAGAATCCGTATTCGTTGGCTTTTCGCCGTTGGGTCCTTAGGAGTTGTCGTATGTTCCTCTCTCCCGCTCGCTTCTCGCGCCAATCGCTTGCGGGCATTGGCTTGGCAATGACTCTTCTATTTGGCGCTTCGCGGATCGCTTTCGCTCAAAAAGCCGAACGGCCGCCGCACGGTCAAGACCGCGCTCCGGGGCCGGCTCTTTCTCCCGCGCAAGCCATCGAGAAAATGACCGTGCCGGAAGGCTTTTCGGTCGAAGTGGTGGCCGCCGAGCCGGACATCGTCAATCCGGTGGCCATGACCTTCGACGAACGAGGCCGAATCTGGATCACCGAAAGCCTGGAGTATCCCCGCCGCAGCGCCGGACCCGGACGCGATCGCGTGAAGATTCTCGAAGACACCGATGGCGATGGCAAGATCGACAAGACGACGATCTTCGCCGAGGGATTGAACATACCCTCTGGCATCGCCGTCGGCCACGGCGGCGTGTGGGTGGCCAACGCACCGGACATTCTCTTCTACAAAATCGGTCCCGACGGCAAGGCGGCGGGGAAACCGGAAGTCGTCGTCACCGGCTTCGGCCGCTTCGATACCCACGAATTGCCGAACTCGCTGACCTGGGGACCGGACGGCTGGCTGTACGGACTCAACGGCGTCTTCAATCCCAGCCATGTTAAACAGAACGGCAAGGATTTTAACTTCACCTGCGCGCTCTTTCGCATTCATCCCAAGACTCGCGAATTTCAGCTGTTTTGTGAAGGCACCAGCAATCCGTGGGGCGTGGCCTGGGACAGCGAAGGCAGCGCGTTTGTCAGCGCTTGCGTCATCGATCACCTGTGGCATCTGACCGAAACCGGATACTATCACCGTCAAGGCGGGCCGTATCCGCCGTTCACCTGGCCGCTCGGCTCCATCGTCAAGCATCGCCATCAAAAGGCGGCCTACTGCGGCATCCATTTCTTCGACAGCGACGCCTATCCGCCTCAATTTCGAGAGAAATTGTACATGGGCAACATTCACGGCAACTGCATCAACTGCGACGAGTTGACGCGCGACGGCTCGACCTATTTCGCCAAACCTCGGCCCGATTTCCTTAGCGCCAACGACGCCTGGTTCATGCCCGTGTCGCAGAAAACCGGACCCGACGGCTGCTTGTACATCCTCGACTGGTACGACCGCTATCATTGCTACCAAGACGCCAACCGCGACCCGGCGGGGATCGATCGCCTGCGCGGACGTTTGTACCGCGTGCGCTACAAAAACACCCCACGCGCTCCGAAATTCGACTTGGCTCATGAAACCGACGAGCAATTGATCGAGCGGCTGCACAGTCCCAACGTGTTCTACCGCGATCTCGCCCAGCGGCTCTTGGTCGAAAGGAATCATCCCGCGGCGCGGCAACGATTAGAACAAATAGTCTTCGACGAGAAAACTCCGCGCAAAACGCGAATGCCTGCCCTGTGGTCGCTGATCGGCACGGGCGATCTCGATCCCGCGTTTCATCGGCGTTTGCTGGCGCACGCCGACCCCGGCTATCGTGCTTGGGCGGTGCGCGTCGCGGGCAATCGAGGGAAAATCGACGAAGACATCAAGGCGAAGGTATTGACTTTGGCGCGCGATTCGTCGCCGGATGTGCAATTGCAAGTCGCGGTGGCCGCGGGCAAACTGACCGGAGCCGAGGCGATGCCGGTGCTGTTGGAAGTGCTGACTTCGTGCGGCGACGACAAGCTCATCCCCGTCATCGTGTGGCAAAACCTGCATCCGCTCCTGGAGGAACGAGCCGATCAATTTCTCACCCTGGCGAAGCAAAAAGAGTGGAGCAAAGCCTCGGCTGTGCAACGATTGATGCCGCGAATCATGGATCGAATCCTCGGCCGTCGCAAGCTGGAGCCGCGCTTGCTCGCCTCATTGCTCGATCTCTTTTCGGAGAAAACATTGGATCGCCAGGCGGAGGCGCGGTGTTTGTCCGTCTTGACCGACAAGGTGCAGACCGGCGAACTCAACGGCGAAGCGATGGAATCCCTCAAACAAGCCTTCGCACCACGTCTGCGGACACTGCTCGAAGCCGGTTCGTCGAATCCGCTGCGAGGTGAGGCCGCCCTCTTGGCCGTTTCACTCCGTGAGAATATGGGCCGAGACATCGTTCGCCGGCGATGCCAAGATAAACGACAAACGGACGGCGTGCGCATCCGCGCCCTCGAAGCCTTGATCGCCGCCAGGGACGACGAGGTTCTACCGACGGCGGCCGCTCTCCTTGCCGAAAAGCGAGCAAACGCGCCGTCGTTCCGCGCTCCGATCCTGGCCGCTTTGGGGAAACTGGAGGACGAGAAGGTTTCCTCGATGGTTCTGAACGCTTTCGATCGTCTGGAGCCGGACGTGCAACCCAAGGCCATCGAATTGCTAACGCAGCGACCGCTCTGGGGCAGACGGCTCGTTCAAGCCGTGGCCGACAAGAAAATCTCCAGCGCCGCCGTCAACGTCAATCAGGTGCGCAAACTTCTTGCCGCCAAGGACGCCGAACTTGTGAAGCAAGTCAAGTCGATATGGGGCATCGTGCGCGAAGGCCGCAATCCCCAGCGCGAAAAAGTCGTCGCCGACATGCGCGAGTTTCTCCGCAAGAATCGCGGCGACGCCAAGGCGGGTGTTCTGGTCTTCAAGAATCTATGCGGCCAATGCCACAAGATTCACGGCGACGGCATGGAGGTCGGTCCCGACCTTACCAACAATGGCCGCGCCTCGTTCGAGCAGTTGATCTCCAATGTTTTCGATCCGAGTCTCGTCATCGGTGCGGCCTATCAGGCCGTCACGGTGCAGACCGGCAAAGGCCGTACCCTGACCGGACTTGTCGTCGAAGACGGCAAGCAGCGCGTCGTCCTGAAGTTGCAAGGCGGCAAGCTGGAAACCATCCCGCGCGCAGACATCGAGGAAATCAGCGTCAGTCCCGCGTCGCTGATGCCGGAAGGCATCGAAAATCAATTAAAGTCAAAAGAGATCGCCGACCTGTTCGCCTTTCTCGCCCTCGACAAACCGCCCGACGATCCGACCGCCAAGTATGTGCCCGGAACGCCGTGGAAGTGACCGGAAGCTCACGGCGAAACGCAGGGCCAAGGAATACAATCAAGGCAGAAGTGCTTTTGGATGAGAGGTGTATCGTGACTGCGCTGCCGATGTCCGAACAGGTATCCACCAAGGTGAAAGAGACGAGCATGCCTTCTTTGGAGAACGGCGATCGACTCGATCAGACGACATTTCACGAACGCTACGAAGCTATGCCTGCTGGAACGCGCGCCGAACTTATAGGAGGAAGAGTCCATATGCCCTCGCCGCTGAAGCCTTCTCATGGTCGTATGCATGGGCGCATCATGCATTGGTTGTTCGAATATATCGATCGCACGTCTGGGACGGATGGTTTTGATAACACCACCATCATTCTGGGTGAAGAAAGCGAACCGCAGCCTGATGCCTATCTCATCGTATCTCCGGAGTGCGGAGGACAGATGCGACTGAATGAGGAAGGTTATCTGGAAGGAGCCCCGGAACTCATCGCCGAGGTGGCGCTTAGTACGCAAGCCATCGATCTACACGCGAAAAAAAACGATTATGAAAAAGCCGGTGTTCGCGAATACATCGCGATCGCTCTTCGACAAGAGCGTGATTTTTGGTTCGTCTCGCGCCACGGTCGATTCGAGGAACTGAAACCCGGGGACGACGGTATTTTTCGCTCCGAGGTATTTCCCGGCCTCTGGCTCGATCCGGCCGCGCTGCTGCGACACGACGCGACGCGCATCCGCGAGGTGTTGCAACAAGGCTTGGCTACACCGGAACACGCCGCCTTCGTCACGCGGTTGGCAAAATAGGGTGGATCGAGCGAAGCGAAACCCGCCACTCCGAAAAAATCTCGCCGCGCAAGAAACATTTCTCGTCCGCATTCGACTCATAGATAGCCCCATCCCGGACGCTCAGGAGAGCGAAACAGTGACCGACTGGGATCGTATCGTGCGCGAGTACGGTCCTCTGGTGTTCGCCACGGCCTGGCGGATTCTTGGCCATGCCGCCGACACCGAGGATGTCGTTCAAGAAGTGTATCTACAGGTCCACCAATTGCTCCGAACGAATGAGGTGCGACACTGGCCGGCGCTGCTGCGCCGTTTGGCTGCCTGCCGCGCGCTGGATCGACTGCGGCAGCGGAAGAACACCGTGTCGCTCAATGGCTTGTCCCTTGCCGCGTCCGAAGACGGGCCGGAAGCGGCGGCCGTCGAACGTGAATTGAGCGAACGATTGCGTCACGCCATTTCACAGCTACCCGACCGCGAGGCGGCGGTCTTTTGTATGCGATACTTCGACGATCTGTCGTATCAGGAAATCGCCGAGACTCTGCAGATCCGGGCCGGCGCGGTGGCGTCGGCTTTGCACAAAGCTCGTCTCAAGCTGGAAACCTTCCTGTTGGAGACGGTTGAGGAGAATCCCTAATGGACGAGAAAAATCCGCTGAATGAACTGAGCGATACCCTGCGCCCCGCCGTGGAGCAAGTCCGCGCCTTTGCGCCGCCGACCGAGGCCGTGGAACGCTCGCAAGATCGAGCGCAAAAACTGGGTCCACCCAAGCCGCGTCGTCCCCGTCGTTGGCTACTCTACGGCGCGGCGGCGAGTCTCGCCGCCGTCCTTCTTTTGGGATACGCTTTGTGGCCAAACCGCTCTCACGACAACACACGAGAGGTTGCACTGGTCGGTGAAGAGAACGCATACCACGAAGCGCTTCGACGAGCCGAGGCCAATCGCGATTTCCGCAGGCGACAATTAGAGCGGTCGAAGGGACTTCTTGAGTCACGCGCCATCGATGTTCAACTGCTTGACGAAGCGGAAAAGAGGCTTCAGCAAGCCGAGGAGGAGTTGAGTGTCCTAAAACAAGCCAGAAAACCAACCGATCTACCCCTCCCAGAGGCAACGACCGGCAGTCCTTCACAATTCACAGGAACGCCGAATTCTCCCCCGGATTTGCGACCGGCACAGGGAAGCGATAAAGCCCCCGCTCCCTCGAATGGAAAAACAACGCCGACTACTTCCCCTCAGCACAACACGGACGCCCCAGGCGGTCCGCTCCCAAAAATCGATCGGATTACCGACACGGACGGAGATCGCTCGAACGTGGATCGAAGCTCCGGGAATGGCGAAGGTAGAGCCAGGATGGGCGGCATGGGCATGATGGGAACCAGAGAAAATAACCGGAATACCGACACCAAAGGCGGCGCAGCGAGTATGGGCATGGGAGGCGGCGCGGGCGATGTGGGAACCATGATGGGCAGTGGATCGTCCATGATGGGCATGGGTGGCATGATGGGCATGGGTGGCGGGATGATGGGAATGCGCGGTGGCATGATGGGTATGGGCGGCGGCTTTCCCAACCAACAATCGACGAAGCCTACATCTCAGGAAAAACAGCCGCAAGTCTGGCACCACGACCGTAGCCGTCCGAGCTTTGCCCGCGTCTATGTGGGCGACAACAATTCGCTCGATTTGGTGAGTATCCGCGTCAGTGTCACCATAGAGGGGCCGCGCGCGCGCACCGTCGTCGATCACATCTTCCGCAATCCGCACGATCGGCAATTGGAAGGCACCTTCGAGTATCCGTTGCCAACCGGGGCAAGCCCTTCTTACTTCGCGATGTTCCTCGGGCAGACGCGCGAGACGATGCCGGCTCCCTTTGCCCGACGCGGCGACAATCCTCCCCTGCCAGCCGAGGCGTTGGCAAAAATGACGCCGGCGGAGTTGGTCAAGCACGTCGATACGGCGGATTGGGGACGATTGCAAGAAGGACGTATCGTCTCCAAAGAGAAGGCGCTTGAGACCTACGAAGAAGTCGTGCGCGGACGCATCGATCCGGCGCTCTTGGAATACTCCGGCGGCAACACCTTCTCCGGCCGAGTCTTCCCGATCCCGCCCAAGGGATACAACCGCGTCATTCTGGCGTATGAAGAATTGTTGCCGTTCGCTCAAGAACGGATGATTTATCGTTTTCCGCTGCCTCATCGCAAACTGCAAGAGATGCGATTCGACCTGGAAGCGAGCGCCGCGGAATGTCTGCACCCTTCGTTCTCTTACTCCGAGGCGAACCGGCAGCGTAAGCTGCCGGGTGAGACGAGCGCCGGACGCCTCTGGTTCTCGCACGCCTGGAAGAACGACAAACCGGAGGGCGAAGCACTATTCGCCTGCACGCCGGCCAATCCCGCGGTCCAATCCGTCAGCGGACGGCAGGGCGACAACGGCCCGCGCTACCTCTATGCCCGTTTGCGTCCGTCGCTGAAGTCGCTGCCCCAAAGCAAGCCGTTCGCCTCTCACGCCGTATTTCTGCTCGATACCTCGCTCAGCGAGCATCCCGAACGCTTCGCGGTTAACATGCGACTGCTGCAAAAAATCCTGGAGAACGATCCCGACATCAAGCAGTTCAACATCCTGACGTTCAACGTCGGCGCAGCCTGGCTCGACTCCAAAGGCTGGATTGACAATACCGCTGCCGGACGCGAGAACGCCCTGAAAAAGCTCGACGGCATCGTTCTGGAAGGAGCCACCGACATCGCCGGGGCCTTGGACAAGCTGGCAAACGCCGCTTTCGATTTGCCGCGCGGAACTCCTCGCAACGTCTTCTTGCTCTCCGACGGCCACGTCACTTGGGGTGAGCCGGATGTGGCGGCGTTGGCGGCTCGTTTCGAGCGCAATTGCCCCTTTCCGACTCGCTTTTATTGCTATCGCACCGGCCTGGGCGAAGAGAACAGCGAGTTGTTCGAGGCGCTGACGCGCAAGGGCGGCGGCGTCTTCCAATGCTACGGCGAAGCGGAGGTGGTGTCGGCGGCGAAGGCGCACCGCAGCCAATGCTTGCAAGTCAAGAACATTCGCTTCGTCGGCGGCCCGCAAGCGAGCGATGTCCTCGTTTCCGGCCGCCGTGCCGCCGTCTATCCCGACGGCGAATTGATCGTCGCCGCGCGCTTTGATGGCATTGGCCGTACAACCGCCATTTTGGAAGGCGAATACGCCGGCAAGGAAGTGGTGCAAGAGTTTCCTCTTGAGATCAAGAGCGGCAGCGAGTTGGCACCCCGTGCCTGGGCCGAAGTAGCCGTGGCCTCGCTGTTGGCCTTGCACGATAGTAATTTCGACGCTCTCGTGACAGCGTATTGTCAACAATTCGGTATCGTCAGCCGAGTGGCCTCGTTCCTGGTTCTGGAAAACGAGGCGGATTATAAACGCTTCAATCTCGAAGAGGAACGCGGCAAAACGATTACCGGCGATCTCGGAGCATTCATCGCGGAAACGTGGTCGCGCCTAAGTAAACGGATGCCGGCCGTCAAGGAACTCGAACGCTTTCTGACCCGCGTGAATCGGCGCATTCACCTGCTCGATGGTGCGCAAGGAGCGCACGTCAAACAGATGCTAGCCATCCTTACCGAAGAAGATTTCGATCTTCCTTCCGGCTCGATAAACGGCGGCTTGACCTATCGAAAAGACGTGAGCGGGTATCTGGCGGAGCGCGAGCGCGATCGGCGCAGCGTCGGCGCGTATCTGAAGGAAGCGCGACGGCGTGCGGAGTCCGGCGACGTGGATGGGGCGGTGCGAGCGTTGTCGAGCATCGTCGAAGAACATTCCGGACGCGGCGACGCCTTGCGTTTGGTGGGCTATCGACTGCTCGATCTACAACAACCCGGCCAAGCGGCGCGGTTGTTCGCCCAGGTGCAGAAACAGCGTCCTTTCGAGCCGCACAGCTACCGCGATATGGCCCATGCTCTGGAACAGAGCGGCCTGTATACCCTCTCCGCGCTCAATTACGAAGCGGTCCTCGCGGGCACCTGGCACAACCGCTTCCGGCAGGAATTAAAGCTCGTCGCCGAAGAAGAATACGCGCACATGATGCAAGAAGCGATTCGCAGCAAGCGCGTTAACGTCAAAGTGGCCAATCTCTTCGGCGAGCGATTGGAGCAAATGAATCGGCCCCAACCCAAAAGCGATCTGCGCGTGACCATCTCGTGGAACACCGACGCCACCGACGTGGATCTCTGGGTGATCGAACCGGACGGAACCAAGTGCTTCTATCAGCACAATAGAACGCAAAGCGGAGGCGAATTGTCGCAAGATCAAACGCAAGGCTACGGTCCCGAACGCTATCGCATCGCCCAAGCCAAGCCCGGTGCCTACACGGTGATCGTGCATTACTTCGGCGTCAATCGCAACCTTCTCGGCGGCGAGACGCACGTAAACGTCACCGTGACGCGCTTTGCCGGCACACCGCAAGAACGCAGCGAACGGCATACAGTCATCCTTAAAAAGCACAACGAACAAGTCGAAGTGTGTCAGATCAAGTTTTGATTCTTCCACGCTTCGACGAGAATTCCATTCGGAGCCGGAAGCGTGAGCAGCGGTTTTCATGCCGTCGCTCACCTTCCGGCTCCGAGCATTTTCTGAACGACCGATTGCTCTCCTCGTCTCCCTCGTGCTATTTTGAAGTGAGATATTTGGATGTGACTTCGCAATAGGAAGAGGTAAAGAACGATGGCATCCTCCTCGACAATTCTTGAAGTCAACCGGGAACTCGCTCGGAAGATCAACGAAGAAACACGGGCCGATCCGCACTCGCCGTATGCCAACAAATTTGTCGGCATCGTCGACGACAAATTCGTGGTGATTGCCGACGATCTGGATGAACTTGGCCGTCGTCTTCGGGGAATAGAACTTCGGAGATCCGAGCCGATTCGGCCTGCAAAACGGACAAATCGCTTTCCTCAGTAGTAATCCGTAATCGACGCGGACGGCGCACTTCGATTCCTATAATCTCATCACAGAGGGGACGAGACGATACCATCCTTCAGGGGAGAAAACATCATGTTTGGTCGTTGGCAGACACGCTCCGTCGGTTTCGTTTGCACACTGGTATTCCTTGGGGCAGGGGCTACCATTGAGGCCGCCGAGTGGCAACCGGCCAAGGGACCGCTCATGACTCGCTGGGCCAAGGATGTTAAACCGGATAAACCGCACCCCGATTATCCTCGCCCGCAAATGGAGCGCCCGCGCTGGCAGAACCTCAACGGCCTATGGCAGCTGGCGTTCGCCAAAAAGGACGAAGCCGCGCCGGTCGGTAAGGAGTTGGCCGAACGGATTCTCGTACCCTTTCCTGTCGAGTCGGCATTGTCCGGCGTGATGAAGCATTCCGAGCGTTTATGGTATCGCCGATTGTTCGCTGTGCCCAAAGAGTGGCAAGGGCAGCGCGTGCTGCTCCATTTCGGTGCGGTGGATTGGGAGACGAAAGTTTGGGTCAACGGCAAGGAGATCGGCAGCCATCGCGGCGGTTACGATCCTTTCTCTTTCGACATCACCGAGGCGCTGAAAAAGGACGGCGAACAGGAAGCGATCGTCGGCGTCTGGGATCCCACCGATGCGAGTACCCAGCCGCGCGGCAAACAAGTCCGCAAGCCCGGCGGCATTTTCTACACGCCGACCACAGGCATCTGGCAAACCGTCTGGATCGAGCCGGTTCCGAAAGCCTATATTCAAGGGCTGAAGATCGTCCCCGACGTGGACCACAAGCAAGTTCGCATCACCGTCCAAGGCACCAACACCTCGCCCGCCGATCGCGTAACCTTGAGCGCGCGCGATGGTACGAAGTACCTCTCCTCCGTACACGGTTCCATCGGTGAAGAGTTAACCCTGACCATCGACGATCCGAAATTGTGGTCGCCGGAATCGCCGTTCCTCTACGATCTGCGCGTCGAACTCGGTAAGGATGGGCAAAAGCCGACAGACGTGGTGTCGAGCTACTTCGGCATGCGCAAGATCTCCGTTGGACCGGACGAGAAAGGCGTCGTGCGCCTGTTGCTCAACAACAAACCGTACTTCATGGTCGGTCCGCTCGACCAGGGTTTTTGGCCGGACGGCCTGTACACCGCGCCGACGGAAGAAGCCCTCAAGTACGATATCGAAATCACCAAAAAGCTCGGCTTCAATATGGCACGGAAACACGTCAAGCTGGAGCCGGCCCGCTGGTACTACTGGTGCGACAAGCTCGGTCTGCTCGTGTGGCAGGACATGCCCTCCGGCGACAAGAGCATCGGTCCGAAGGATCCCGACGTCGAGCGCACTCCCGAATCGGTGAAGATCTATGAATCCGAATTGAAACAGATGATCGATGCCCTGCACAACGCACCGTCGATTGTGATGTGGGTCGTCTTTAACGAAGGTTGGGGGCAGTTTGATACGGGGCGGATCGCGGAATGGACGAAGAAATACGATCCGTCGCGCTTGGTCAATAGCGCCAGCGGATGGGCGGATCGCGGCGTCGGCGACGTTCACGATTGGCACGTCTATCCTGGTCCTGCCTCACCCAAACCGGAGGCGAAGCGGGCGGCCGTTCTCGGCGAGTTCGGCGGGCTTGGTCTCAAAGTCGATGGTCATACTTGGGAACAGAAGACGTGGGGCTATCGGGGCGCGAGCAGTAAGGAAGACTTGACCCGCAAGTACGAGAAGTTGCTCGCGGGGGTCTACAAACTCCGAATCAATCCCGGCCTCAGCGCCGCCGTCTATACACAAACGACCGATGTGGAGACGGAGGCCAACGGACTGTTGACCTACGATCGCGCCGTAATCAAAGTCGATCTCGACCGCGTGGCCGCAGTGAACAAAGGCGATCTCAAGGCCGTGCCGGAGACGGTCGTTGTGGTGCCGACCTCGAAAGCGAAGGGGATTTCTTGGCACTACACCTTCGAAAAACCCGCCGACGATTGGTATAAACCGGATTTTGTGGATACCAATTGGAAACAAGGCGTCGGCGGCTTCGGCACGGACACGACGCCCGGCGCGGTGGTGCGGACGCAATGGAATACCGGCAACATTTGGCTGCGAAGATCCTTCGAGATCGCAGAGAACGCGCCCAAGGAGTTGCATCTTCTGATCCACCACGACGAAGATGCAGAGATTTACATCGACGGCATCCTGGCCGCCAAGGTTCCGGGCTACGGAACCGATTATGAAGAGGTTGCCATCGACCCCAAGGCGTTGGAAATGCTTCGACCCGGCAAGCACATCTTCGCCGTTCACTGCAAGCAAACGGGCGGCGGACAATACATTGATGTAGGACTTGTCGGATACAAAAAAAAGTAAACTAGCTTACCGTCCTCATCCGCATCGGGATGAGGAGGCAACTCCAAAAGGAAAACAAGGTGGATGAGATGGTTCGCTCTGGAACCATCTCATCTTCTTCGATCGTATAGATACCGAGGCGCTTCTGTCCCAGGGCCAAACGAAGAAGAATCGTTCACCGTTCGATCGTAGCCTGCGGATCTCTTTTGAATCTAACTTGCGTAACGCCCCGTCGGCCGCCTAGAATAATAGTTCCTACCCATCGTCCGCCTGTGGACGTGAACCGCATCGCCCTAGGGCGACAACCACCGAGGGGGTCCGCCTCGTGACCGCGACCGTAACGCTCCCTGCCGCGCTGCATTGCCGTCTCACCTCGCTGCGTCGCCGCATTCGCCTGTTCGGCCTGTCGCGCGGATGCGCTCGGTCGATTGTCGTCCTCGTACTGTCCGCGGCGGCGCTCATCGGCCTCGACGGTTGGCTCGATCTGCCATCGACGGCTCGGCAGATGCTCTTTTGGCTCTGGCTCGGCGGGAGTGCCATCCTGTCGTTGATGAGCGTTGGCCTGCCGCTATGCCGCCGGATCGACATGAGAGACATCGCGGCGGCCATTGAAGCCAAATATCCCGATCTCAGCGAGCGATTGACGAGCGCCGTAGAACTGGCCGAAGGGTTCGAGCCGGGACACGGTTCGCCGCTCTTGATTGGATTACTCCTGGAAGAAGCGGCACAGCGCACTCAACCCCTCGACTTTCAACCGGCCATTCCCCGCCGCCACGCTGCGATGGCCGGTGCGATGGCGGGGACGGTCTTGGCTCTATGCGTTGCGGCGGCACTCGTCTGGCCGAATCGCGTCGACGAACGCATTCGGCGCTTCACGCATCCTCACGATCCCGAATCCGTCGTGGCATCGTATGACATTGAGGTTTCGCCGGGCGATGCGGTCGCCGCGCGGGGGCAAACGCTCGCGTTGTCCGCGCGCCTTACCCCGTCGAACGAGGGATGCGCGCCGTTCGAGGCCGCGGCATTCATCGTAGTCGAAGCCGAGAACACCCGAACCCGGCTCGCGATGTCCCCCGGCACCGAGGGCGAGTTCGCGTTCGCGCACCAAGTCACCGGCGACTTCTCGTATCGCATTGAGGCCGGCAGCGCGGCCAGTCCCTCGTATCGTGTGACGGCCGTTGCTCCGGTGGAGCTTGCCGCCGACAGTCCGCGCGTCGCCGTCGTTCCACCGGAGTACGCGCGCTCCGTGGTGGACGAAGAGAAGTTTACCGGACTCGTCGATCTATCTCCCTTGCGACACAGCACCGTCCGCTTCGACTTCCGCTTCACCCGTCCCGCCGTATCGGGAGCCATCGAGTGGAGTTCGGAGGCACGGGGCAACGACGCGGACGCCGTCGCCAAGAGCGAACGGCAATCATTGCTTCTGAGCGAAGACCGCCAGTCGGCCTCCTTGACGTTAACGGCCACAAAGGATGTCAAATATCGCTTGATCTTGGAAGCGGAACACGGCGTTCGCTCCGAGTTGGCGGGAGGAACGATTCGCGTTGTTCCGGATCGGCCTCCCTCCGTCGTCCGCTTTAGCGGCAAGGAAGAGTTGCGCAGCGTCCTGCCGAGCGACCACATCCCTCTGGAAATCGAGGCGGCGGACGATTTCGGTGTCACTCAGATTGAATTGGAGTATCGCGTCAACGATCGAGAGAGCAAGCGGGAATCGCTAAAAATGGAAGGCGGTACCAAGCAGTCGGCCCTCGCGCGCAGCGTCCTCGCGTTGACGGGAAAACTCCGCGAGGGGGATCGACTCGATTATCGTTTCCACCTCCGCGACAATCTACCGAAAGAGTATGGAGGCCCGCATGTCGTCGTTTATCCGGCGGATCGCTGGTTGACGTTGCAGGCGGCACGGCGTGGCGACCCACTCAAACAACAAGAGATTCTGGCGCAGCGCGATGAAATCAATCGCCGTCTGCAAGCCGTGCGCGAGTCATTGCTGCGCGAGAGACGCGGCGTTTACAAAGTGCGACAAGAGACGAGAGACGCGGAGACGTTGGCATCGGAGCAGGTGGAGATCCTCGATGTCCTCCAGCGCGACAATCGAGGTGCCGAGAAAGCCCTCCACGAGATCGCCGAAATCGCCGAAGCCTCGCCCCCCCTCCATCGCGTAGCGGAGACGGCAACGCAAGTGGCCGAGGGGGAGATGCGCCAAAGCGGCGAGGCGTTGGCGCAAGTGCCACGACAGAAGACTCCCGTGGAACGAACGCACCGGTTCGACAAAGCGGACGAGCAACTGGAAGCGGCGCTCAAACGGCTCGACGAGGTGAAGGGGACTAACGACCGACTCGCCCAAGACCGTCTGGATCGCATCAAACTGGAAACGCTGGCCGAGCGCGAGAGTCGGCTGGCCGAACGAGCCGCCGAATTGGTCGAGCAGCCGCTCGATCCCAAGGGTAGCGAATCGTTCGAGAAACTGCGGCGCGAACAGGCGGAGACCGCGGCGGAACTGGAGCGCCTCAGTCAGCAGAGCGAACCGTTGAAGCAAGCGCTCGAACGAGCGCGGCAAGAGAATGCAGAACAGTTGGCCGAGCGAGCGCGTCGATTGGCGCGGGATCAACGCGACTTGTCGCGCGCGGAAACGGAAACGGAACGACGGGAGCGAATCGAGAAACTCGCCGAATTGGCGCGGGAGCAACAAGAATTGGCCGAGCGACAAGAGGCGTTGGCGCAGCGCTCGCGCGAGGCTTTGAAGGTGGCGCAGACCGCCCCCCTGCAACCCGAAGAGTACCGAAAAGCCGTCGAGGAACTCCAACGAGACCGCGCGCCGGAAGCGATGCGGCATCAAGAACAGGCGGCCAACGATCTCGAACGCATGGCGCAAGCGTTCGAGCGCACGCTCGCGGCGGCGTCCGACCCCAAGGAAGCGGCGCGACAATTGGCGCAGGCCGAACACGAACTACAGCAACACGCGCGTCGAGAGCCGAGCGACACAAAGCCACTGACCGAGGAGCAAAATGCGATCCGTCGAACGGCCGAACGACTGTCGATACCTCCCAACGATGCCGAGGCCAACGCGGTGAAGCGACGCATCGCCGAGCGTGCGACCCAGGCGGAGGAAGCGTTGGGAAATCGGGATGTGCCGGAGGCGCACGCGCGTATGGAGGAGACGAAAAAATTGCTCCAACGCTTATCGGATTCTTTGCCTCCCCTCGATAAGCGGCGCAAAGACGCGCTGCAAGAGTTGGAGCGTCAGCGGCGACAACAGGAGCAGATTGCTCGCCGCGTCGAACGGCTCCCAAAGGAGGGTGCGGCCGCTCAGGAACAAACTGCCGAGGCCGCGCGCGCTCAGGCGGAGGTTGCGAAGAAGCTGAGCGCGATGGACACGCCCATGCAAGAGAATCGCCGTCAAATCGCCGAGGAAGCCCTGCGGCGTGCCTTGGCGGACCTGCGCGCGGGAAGACGCGAGGATGTCGAGTCGTCGCAACGAGAAGCACAGCGCCAGCTCGAATGGCTCGAGCGCGCCCTGCGCGGCGAGAAGCCTGCGGACGAACAGGCCCGCGATCTCGCCCGACGGCAGCGCGAGCTTACGGAAGCGGCGAAACATGCCGAGGAGGGGGCGAATCCCGCACAGCGAAAAGAAGAGATCAAGAGGAATCAGCAGAAAATTGCCGACGAGACGGCCGGCCTCCCAGGCGATGCGCCCCAACGTCAACGCGAGGCAGTCGAAGCGGCCCAACGGGCGGCAACGACGGCGCGGACCAATCCGACCTCCCCGGAATCGCAAAAACAGATGGAGGAAGCGAGCCGCAAACTGGACGATCTCGCCCGGCAGTTGGCCGGCGAGGAGAGCGACGCAGCCAAAGCGGAACGATTGGCCCGCGCCCAGGCCGACGCCGCGGCCGAGAACGATCGGCAACTGGATCGGGCCGCGTCCGAAGAAGGCAAGCGACGCCAGAGAGAGATCGCGCGCGAGGCGAGCGAGATACGCGGAGGAGAAGCGGCCTCGCAAGAGAAAAAGCGCGCTTTGGAAGCGTTCCATAATCTCGAACGAGCGTCTCCTCGGAATCAGGGACAAGCGAGTCGTCAAGCGGCAGACGCGCTGCGCGATCTCGCCGACCGCCTCTCTGGCCGCAATGATGCAGCCGACAAGGCGAATCAACTCGCCCTTCAACAGCGTGCCTTGGCCGACGAAATCGCCGCGGATCGCGCGGATAAGAAGGCGGCGGGACGACAGGCCGAATTGGCGAGACAGCTGCGCCGTCTGGACGGGCGCAAAGCACTACCACAAATGGTGGACACGCGGGCGCGAATGGGAGATGCCGTGGTGGCGCTGACGCGAGCCAAGAATCCCAGCGACGCCAAAAGGGCCGTTGCTCGCGCCGCCGAGTCGGCCGACAGACTTGCCGAGAAGCTCGCCGCCACGAGCAAGCGACTGGCTTCTCCGGTCGAAACGCCGCAGTCCCGTTCGCCCCGCTCGATCGTGTCTCCCATCGACCCACCCACGCCCTCCGGTTTGCCCAGCCGAGAGTTGAGCGACCTAGCCCGCCGACTGGCCCAACAACAGCGTGCGTTGAGCGACCGCGTGAAGCGCCTGAACCACTCGGCGAGCGACGAACGACCTTCGTTGCTCGACAATCCCGTTGAGGATCTCGTCCGACGGCAAGCGGCTGTCGCCAAAGAGACGGAGGAATTGGCGCGGGATGTCGCCGACGAACAAGGCGACAAGGCCGCCGTGGCGCGCCAGGCGGGACAAGCGCGAGAAACCACGGCGGAGGCGGCGCGGCAACTCGTTGCGGGGTCTTTGCCGACGGCTCTGCGTGCCGGCGAGCAGAGCGCCGACAGACTGGGACAATTGGCATCTCAATTAGTATCTTTGCCGCGAGGCGTGGAAAATCCGATCAAGGATGTCCTGCTCCAAACGCGACGATTGAGCCAGCGCCAACAGGAAATCAATCGGTTGTTGCATCCTCTGGCCAACGATGCTCGCGCTCAGGCGGGTCGGCAACGGGCGCGCCAGCGCGAATTGGAACGCGAGACGTCCGAGTTGATGCGTCAATTCCAAGACTCGGCCCAGAAGCCCGGCGCGTCGGAGGCGATGAAGTCGGCGATGCGGCAGGCCGGAGGCGACAGCGATCGAGCCAGACGGGACATGCGAGAAGCGAACGAACGAGCGCGGAGCGGCGATTCGTCGTCGGCCAAAGAATCGCAAGACAGCGCCGCCGCGTCTCTCGATCGCGCCGCTCAAACGGCGGCTTCAGCCGCGCGCGCGTCGCCCGGCAAATCGGCGAGCGCTTCGTCCAAGGCCGGCGAAGCGATGACCCAAGCCGCCGGACAGATGGCCGACGCTCAGGGGCAGCTTTCGCAAGGCAAACCCGGACAGGCGCAGGCTGCCATGAAGCAAGCGGCGCAGTCGCTGGCTCGGGCTGCGGGCCAAATGGCCGCCGGAGAGCAAGCGCAACCCGGAGGCCCCAGACCATCGGCGCAATCTCCCGGAGGAGGCGCGCAACCCGGAGGATTGCCCAACCTCGAAGCCTATGGACTCGACTCGACTGCCTACGCGGGGAAGAGTTGGGGCGAGTTGCCGGGCGAGTTGCGCACCAAGATCGTCCAAGACATACGGGCCAACTACGGTGACGACTACGCGCGCACCATTAAGTATTACTTCGAGCATCTCGCCGATACGAGGAAGAAATGAAATCCATCGCGCGTCCGGCGATCTTCGTGGCCGTCTCGTTTGCCGCCCTCGCCCCGTTCGCCAGAGCCGCCCAGGTCGATCGCGCCGCCCAGGTCGATCGTGCCGTCGAACGCGGCTTGGAGACCTTGCAAGTAATGCAGGATAAGACGGAGGGGTGTTGGCGGGATCGACACAATCGCCCCCATCCCGCCGTTACCGGACTGGCCGTCATGGCTTTCCTCTCGGCCGGCCATGTGCCCGGCGAAGGGCGCTATGGCCCGCTCATCGAGAAGGCCGTTCGGTGGGTTCTGCGCCAGCAGAAAGACAACGGGTTGATCGCCGCCGACGATGCTCAGGAGATGTATCAACACGGCATCGCCACCCTGATGCTGGCCGAAGTCGCCGGCTCCACCGATGCCGAGTCGGCCCGCGCGATTCGCAAGGCGATCGTCAAGGCGGTGCGCGTCATTCTCAAGGCCCAACGAAGCAACGGCGGCGACAACGGAGGTTGGCGGTATCATGTGGCCGATGTCGATGGCGCGGACATCAGCGTCACCGGCTGGCAGGTGATGGCTCTCCGCGCCGCCCGCAATCTCGGCTGCGACGTTCCCTCCTCCGCCATCGACCGCGCCGTCGCCTATATCAAACGCTGCCACGATAAGGGGAGCGGAGGATTCCGCTATCAGACCGGAGGAGGCGTCACCGTTGCCTGCACCGGTACCAGCGTTCTCGCCCTGGAAATATGCGGCAAAGCGCACCATCGCAGCGACGAAGCCCTCAGCGGCGGAGCCTATCTCATCGCCAAGCAAAACCTGCCGCGCGCCGGACAAGAATGGTTCTACTATTCGATCTACTATGGCTCGCAGGCGGCCTTTCAACTTGGCGGCAACTACTGGACCGTGTTTCGACCCACCATGCACGACGTTTTGCTCGACAAGCGCAGCGGCGGCGGTTTCTGGGACGGTCAGACCGGCGACGCCCAACAGGGCGGTCGCGCGTACTGCACCGCTATGGCTCTCCTCGCCCTTACCGTCGAATACCGTTTCCTCCCCATCTATCAACGCGGGGAAGAACCTACCGAGAAGTGATGCGATGGAGACGGCGCGCGCGAAGGCGGCGTAAGCCGATGGGGATTCCGCATCGACTTACGCCGCCGCTCGACTCCGTCGTTATTTGTCCGGTTTGGCCGGCGGAACCGGCATGTCCCCGCCGGCCTTCGGCGCGTAGTCGGCGGGCCGATCCGAGGTATACGACGACGGGTTCTTCTCTCGTGTCGAATGCGGACGGCGGTAGCCAATCATGTCGAGATAGTTGAGGAGGCTGACGGTGCGCACACCGAGTTTGCCCGCGTCGGCCTGCATGATTTTACGGCTGTTGCTGGCTTCCTCAACCGCCTTGGAGGGTTTGCCCACGGCCGGCGAATCGGGAAGTTCGCCGATAATCAAGAACTCCGTTCGGTAGCTCATCTGCCCCTTCACCTTACCGTCTTTGGGGTCCAAGTAGGCATCGACGATGACGTTCTGTCGTTCGAGGGAGCGCATGAATTCGGGCAGATCGTCGCGGCCGTCGCCGGTCAGATCGACGATGCCGGAGATGGCGATGTGTTTCTTCAGGTTCGGATCCCAACCCGGATTGTAAATCACGTCGCGTTCGATGATCGGGTCGCGGTCTGCGTCTTTCACCGAAGTGACGCGGGTTTGCGACAGGTGCGGGCCGATCACGTTGATGACCTCCAGCGTCCCCTTGGCCTGGGGATTCGGACGACCATCGACGCCGATGCCGTGGATTGAGAACGTCAGCTGCGCATTGACGTGATCCGCCGAGCCGAGGTTGATGTACGGGTTCGTACCGCGCGTATCCATGCGCACGATGCGCCATTCCGTCCTCATACTAAGTGGTGCTTGGAGGCTCTTGAGCTGAAGCGCCTCAAGCAGAGATTCTTTCTCCTTAACTCTGCCTTTAAGGGATGCGATTTCTCCCTGAAGTCCCTTGATCTCGGTGGTCGTCTGCGCCCGATTGGCCGCAGCGTCTTCCAGGTCTTTCCTATTGCGGGCGCTCATGGTTTGCAGGTCGGCCTGGGTCTGCGAGACCAATTGATCTCGTTTGGTAAAGTCTTGTTGGAACTTCGCGGTCAGTGCCTTGAGTTGGTCGTCGAAATCCTTGCGGGCGGCCAATAGTTCGTCTTCTTTCGTTTGCGCATCCTTCTTAGCTTTGTCGCGCTCCTTGGTCACCTGCTCCTGTTGTTTGGCGAGATTGTCGTAATCGCCTCGCTGCTTGTTGATGATGCTCTCGGCCGTCTCCACCGGCTGATTGCCATTCCACTTATATTTGGCTTCGAGCGCCTTGAGGATTTTCGTGATCCCCTCCTCGTCCTTCTGGCCCCTCATCTCGCCGCGGTCGAATTGCCCTTTCTGCGTTCCCAGCAACTCGACGCCGTCGAGCGTTTGTCCCTGTCCCAGATAGCTTGCGAACATCATGGATTGGAACTTGTACCAATCGCGCTCTTTTTTCGTCGCATCGGCGGTTTTCTTCTCCTCGGCAGCTTTTTTGACGAGCGTTTCTTGCTCGGCGAAGCCGTAGTAGGTGGACACGCCCAACCCGATCGTCGCCAGGATGAAGAACACCATGGTGATGATCAGACCTTGTTTCGATTCGCCTTGATGTTTCGTTCGCGGAGGCATCGGTGCAACCTCATGACAGGAATAGCGACGGGTACCGAAGGGACGCGAGGCGAAAGCCATCGGGCCGCAACTTCAGCAACTCAATCCATTTCCAGTCTAATTGATCCCATTACGCTGTCAATGCGATTGATTGGGTAAGACGGGAAGAGTTCAGATAAAAGGCGCTCCTTGTCGATTGTAACGAAGAGCGCGGACGCCGAAGCAGCTACAATGAGGCGAGCCGGGTTCGTTAGCTTCCGCCTGCGTTTGGATTTCATATTGAGGACGAGATGATCGGTGCAAAACTCGGGTCGTGGATCTTGGAGAAAGCGCTTGGTTCCGGCGGCATGGGAACCGTCTACCTGGCGCGGTCGTCGAGCGCGAACTCCTCAGGCTCGCCGTCCGCCAAACGAGCGGCGATCAAAGTGATGGCTCCCGAATTGGCCGTCGATTCTGGGTTTCTGGCTCGATTTCAGCGCGAAATCGACATCCTACGGCAACTCGATCATCCCAACATCGTCCGTTTCCACGAATCGGGGCAACAGAATGGGCGGCCCTATTTCGTCATGGAATACGTTCCCGGTCCCAGCTACGAATCGCTGTTGATCGAGCGGGGCAGACTGCCGTGGCCGGAAGTGCTGGAACTGGCGTGGCAGATCGCGCCTGCCCTCAAGCACGCGCACGATCGCGGCGTAATTCACCGCGACTTGAAGCCATCGAATCTCTTGCGTGGAGAGCGAGAACAGCCAGGGACCGATCCGGAAGGGGATTCGACCCCGACGAGGCTTGTGAAATTGACCGATTTCGGGATTGCCAGCCTGTTCGCCAGTCCTCATCTAACGGTGACGGGCGGCATCGTCGGCACGGCGGAGTATCTGTCGCCCGAACAGGCGGCCGGCAAACCCGTCACCCGCCGCAGCGATCTCTATTCTCTCGGCGTGGTCCTGTACACGCTGGCCGCCGGACGCACGCCGTTTGAGGGCGAGCCGCTCGATCTGTTGCACAAACATCGCTTCGCTCAATTCGATCGCCCGATACGCCTTCTGCCGGACATGCCGCACGAATTGGATGAGATCATCTGCGATCTGATGGAGAAAGATCCTTCCAAGCGTCCGGCAGACGCCGCCGTCTTGTTTCGGCGTCTCGATCGCCTCAAACACAAGTTGGCCTATCAAGCGACCCAAGCGGGAGGAACGGGGGAAGGCAACACCTCGGCTCCTTCGGCGGCGGCATCGGCAACGCGCTCGCCCTTAAACGTCGAGGGGCCGGCCACATTGATGAGCCGACTGATGCGCCAAGAGTTGGAGCGCGAACGAAGCGGCGGACCCGTGCGCCGTTTCCTCCATCGGCCGTGGGTACTCATCGTGTTGCTCGGACTCACGTTGGGATTGCTCGTCTGGTCGTTTTGGCCCATGAGCGCCGAAACCATGTATCAACGCGGAGCAGCGCTGATGGAGTCGGACAATCCAGACGATTGGGATACGGCATGGGACAAATATTTGGCTCCCCTGTTGGATAAGGCTCCAGAAACGGCACGTCGAGCCGAGATCGAACGCTGGCGCGAGAAATACGAAGAGGCCAGGGCTTCGCGGCAATCTCTGCGCGCGGTGCGCGCGGCGGAACCGATGAGCGAGGCACAGTGGTTTTATCGAGAGGGCCTGCGCCTGCGTCAACGAGGGGACGAAGCGGGAGCGAAGCGCGTTTGGAAGGCTCTCATTCGTGCGTTCAAGGATGTGCCCTCGGAGTCGGCTTGGGCGAGGCTGGCCGAGCAAGAACTGGACAAGGAGACGCCAAAACGTCAATGGAGTCCGGTGCGTCGAGCCATGCGGCGAGCGAACGAATTGCGGCAACAGGGCAAAGAGAAAGAAGCGTCGGAGATCGTCGAGGCGTTGCACACCCTCTACGACAACGACAAAGAGGCACGGGAGATTCTGAGGGAGAAGTGAATGCGGTTAGCCCTGACGCGGAGCGCGCGAGCAACCCCGCGCTCCGCGTCAGGGCTAACCGGGTTGCCGATGGAGGCGATTGCGATACTCTTCTTCGAGTTGTCGGGTCAATTCCGGCAAGCGATCCATCAACCGCCGAGGAGCGCGGGGAGGACGCGAGGCCAGAGCGTACACGG
Source organism: Planctomycetota bacterium (assembly GCA_021807595.1). Classification (GTDB taxonomy): domain Bacteria; phylum Planctomycetota; class Planctomycetia; order Gemmatales; family Gemmataceae; genus JAJPHU01. Next base: position 40,945 of record JAKBCS010000021.1, read on the forward strand.
TCATCAGCGGTAAAGCCACGGTCGAATCGAGATAGCACGTTACGGTATCCGGCAATTGTTCGGGATCGACCTTGCCCCAGGTCATGGCCTCTTGCGGCGTGGCACCGCTGAGGCCGCCCGTGTCGGGACGCGCATCGGTGATTTGTAGGAAATAGTCGTGTCCGCTCTCTTCCAGGCCGAGAACTTCTTGGATTTGCGGTTCGGTTTGCAGAATGAAATTCTTCGGCGAGCCTCCTCCGAGAATCAACACCCCGCTGCGTCCGCGTTTTTTGGCATCGTAAACGAGGGCCGCGCTTTGGTTGACATCGCGCAGCGGGTCGATGCACAACATCGAGCCTTCCATTTGCAGTGCGGCCAGGTTCATGCCGATGGAGCTATCGCCCGGCGACGACGTGAAGATCGGTACGCCATGACGATAAGCAGCGGCGAGTAAACTCCGTCCGGTGCGTCCGGTCTCGTCCTCGCGCGCGGCGAGGTATTTACCGACTAGGTGATGAAACTCCGCCGTGCCCATCGTTCGCTGAAACGCCTCGCCCCGACACAGGGTTCGATAAAAGCGGTCGGTACCCAACAGATTTTCGTAGTCGAAAACAATGTCGTAGATACGAATGACCTGATGCTCGCGCAGTTGCAGATCGTCGAGTCCCGGTCGCGATTGATGCAGATCCATGCCCAAGGCGAAATGCGTATCGTGATAGAGATTCGCCCCGGTGCTAACAATCCAATCGATGAATCCCGCTTCGACGAGCGGAACCAGACAGGAGATGCCCAATCCCGCCGGTGTCAACGCTCCGCTGAGCGACAGACCGACCACGGCATCGTCGGCCAGCATTTTGGTGGCATAGATGCGGCACGCCTCGCGCAGTCGACCGGCGTTGTACGACGAAAACACCTCGTCGAGAACGCGCGGCAAGGGCATGTCCGCCGTCAACTTCGGCGGGTCGATGCGTCGATGGCTGATTTTGTGCAAATACCGCTGATTGTGGCCCGATGATTGTGTCATGAGGTCAGGTTAGTCGCGCCGGCGCGGCGCGGCAACCGGCAGCTCGAAAAGAAATGCCAGCGCGAGTGTCTGTCCCAGGTTAGGGTATTTTGTCCCCCATTCCCTGCTCGAACACATGGGCGATCACGCGATCGAGGGGGGGATCCTGTACGCTCATGTCCACGACGGTGTAGCTGTCGAGAATCGCGGCCAAGACTTCCGCGACGCGCGCGCGCTCGACCTTTAACTCGGCGACAGGCCCCGATTCAGTGAATTCGCCAAAGCGCCCCAAATCGGCCGGTGTCTCTTCGCCTGCGAATTGTAGGCGAACCAGTTTGGAACGGCCGAAACGCTCCGTGATGCCGGCCAAGGGGCCATCGTAGATGACGCGCCCGTGCGCGATGACCAACACGCGCGGGCACAGCGCCTCTACATCGCGCATGTAATGACTCGTCAGAAGCATGGTGACGCCGCGCGTCGCATTGTATTCTTTCAGACAGCGCTGAATGGCCACCTGAGCGACCACGTCCAGTCCGATGGTCGGTTCGTCGAGCAAAAGCAATTGAGGTTCGTGCAGTAGGGCGGCGATCAACTCCATCTTCATGCGCTCGCCCAACGATAGCTCGCGCACCGGCTGGCGCGTCAGCTCTTTGACGCCGAATAATTCGGTCAATTCGCCCAAGGTGCGGTTGAATGCGTCGGAGGAGAGCGAGTAGATTTCTCGGTGCAATTGAAAGCTATCGCCGGCGGGCAGATCCCACCACAGCTGATTTTTTTGGCCCATGACGAGGGAGAATCGGCGACGGAACGCATCGGGACGATCCCAAGGCGTGAAGCCCAGTACCGTGGCCGATCCGGAGCTGGGATAGATGAGGCCGGACAGCATCTTCAACGTGGTCGTTTTGCCCGCGCCGTTGGGACCGAGGAAAGCGACCATCTCTCCCGGCTCGATCTGGAAACTGACGTCGGCAACGGCGTGTACTTCCTTGTACTGTCGCCGAAACAATCCGCGTACCGCGCCGCGTAGACCGGGGGTCTTCTGAAAGACTCGATAGGTTTTACTGAGCTTCTTTGCCTCAATGATCGCCATTGCCTCGGTTCGCTCCGCTGAGTTTTCCTTCATTCTACGACTTCGAGACTCGTCCGGCAGAAGCCGTCGGCTCATCCGGCCGCAGCGTGGACTTCCGTTCGGCTAAGAAAACGTGGAGCCATCGGACGTTCCGTGAGGAGCAGGTTGCGTTGTGAGAAGTTTTCCCTTTCGTCTTCCGCGCTGTCCGCGTCCGTCAGGTGGGAGATACCAAGCGTGCCGGAATGACGAAGCTGCCTTGCTCGAACGGCTCAACGGTCAACTTGGCGAGTTAGACCAGTGCCGGATTCAGCGAACGAAGATCGGCAAAGTCTGGATGGATACTCGGCCTCCTCGTGCGCGATCTGCAAGCCGATGTGCCCGTTCCATGCCCTACCATCGGACGCCGCAGGTTTGTTCACGATGCGCGTCCGATCGAGCGATTGGATAAGATTCCGAACGGCCATCGACGCGCAGCGTTCGGCCGGCCCGGACCTCAAAACTGCAACTGAAGCCGTCCCAGGCGTTCGATCGTCTCCTTCATCAGCGCGTCTTCCTCGGCTTCGCCGTCGGCGAGATACGTTACGGAGAAACGCAGATACGGCCCAGCTTCGTCCCAGGGTACGCAGCATACCGATTGTTCGGTGATGAGGAACTGCGACGCCTCCTCGGCATTGGCGAAGTTGCGTCCGGCGCAGGCCTTCGGCGCGGCCACATAGAGGAAATAGGTGCCGTTGGGCATCGTGGCTTGGAAGCCGACCTGCCGGAGCGCGGCAACCAGCTTTTGCAGACGGCGGCGATATTTCTCGCGCACGGCGTCGGCGATCTCTGGATGTTCGAGCGCCGCCCGCGCCGCCTGTTGAATGGCCATGAATTGGCCCGAATCGCAATTGTCCTTCACGTCGGCGAACGCTTGCACGATCTTCGGATGGCCGGCCACGAACGCCATGCGCCAGCCGATCATGTTGAAACCCTTCGACATCGAGTGAATCTCGACGCCGACATCCTTCGCGCCTTCCACTTGCAAGAAGCTCAGCGGCGGGCCGTCGTAGCTGAGCATGATGTGGGCCGCATCCTGCACGACGACGATTTGGTTGGTGCGAGCAAAGTCGATGACGCGGCGATAAAAATCGCGCGTCGCCGTCGCTCCCGTCGGACTATTCGGATAGTTAATGACCAATAACTTGGCGCGCCGGCGCACGTCGGCGGGAATGGAGGCGAGATCGGGATAGAAGCCGTTCTCCGGACGCAGCGGCAGATTGTAGACCTCGCCGCCGTAATAGGCGGTGTGCGTACCGGCGACCGGATAGCCGGGCACGGTCATCAGCGTCACATCGCCGGGATTGATGAACGCGGCGGGCATCATGGCCAAGGCCGGTTTCGAGCCGATGGCGTGATTGATCTCGGTCGCCGGATCGAGAGCGACGCCGAAGGCTTTCTTCATGAAGCCGGCCGCCGCTTCCTTGAAAGCGGCGATGCCGTTGTCGGCGTAGCCTCGGTTCTCCAACTTGTCCACTTCGGCCTTGAGAACGTCGCGCACCAACGGATCGGCCCTGTCGTCGTTCTCGCCGATGCCGAAGTCGAGCAGTCGGCGTTCGGGATGCGCGGCCAAGGCGGCGCGCTTGGCGCGTTTGATCTTCTCGAACTTGTAGATTTTGTTGCTCTTGCCGTATTGGACGCCGCCGATGCGTTCGGCGAAGAGGGATTGAAACCAGGGGTCAGTCATCGTGGCAAAGCCTCTCAGAGACAGATCGAATCAGCGATGGGGATAGTCTATCAGAAGAAGACACGGTTAGCGACGCTCCCGCAACGGGGAGTTTTCAAGGGGTTGGAAACAAGATCGTAAATCCTTCTTGAGTGAAATGACGATCGTTCGTCAGCACCTCTGTCAGCCCCAAGCCCTTCATGGCCAGCATCGACCGGCAATCGGTTAGGCTGTACTCCTTGTCGGGCCGAGCTTGGAACAGTGCCAGAGCGGCGTCGAAATCGGCGCGGGTTTGCGGCAACACGTTCACGTCGGGGTCGCCGCGCAGGTCGTGACCACACGGGACGTGCCGAGGTTGCTGTTGAACGCTGTGACACGGCTATGAAAGGCGTCGCGCGGGTTGAGCAGAGCCACCCAATAGAAGGTATCCGCGAACAGCATCCGCGGCGGCATCGCAGGTTACTCCGGTCGCTTGGGGTGGCCGTACAGATAATGATCGATCTGGGCGGCAGCGTCGGTCGGCACTTTGTCGAGTTCTTCCGGGGGTATTTTTGCCGCTCGAGCGGCGATCCGCTCCCAAAAGCGGGGCATGGCCGGCTGCAAGATGATGCGGCCGTCCTGGACTTCGGCCACCCAGTCCGCCCCCGGTTCGACCCCGGCCGCACGGCACATCTCGGCGGGCAGCGTCACGGCACCGCCAGCGTCCGCTTTCACGAGCATGGACATGATGGATAGCTCCACGGGCGAATGGCTCTCCGGGGATTTGTCCGCGTCTCCCTGCTGACCTCTCAGGGACAGATCGAATCAACAATGGGGATAGTCTATCAGAAGAAGTCGCAGTCAGCGACGCTCCCACCGAGCCACGACCGTGAGGAAGCGGTTTCGCGATCGCCTGGTCGCGTTGCCGTCGAAGCAGTTCGTTCCCTGTTGGGGCTGGGGCTCCTGACTCCGCCCCAACAGGGAGCGGGGTGACCGGAATTTTCTCTGGGTTTGCCCGAACCTATGCAGTCACGGGGCTAACATGCCTTGTCTTTTGGGACGCCATGGCGTTAGAGTTTCTGTATGTCAGATAGGCCCATGGATTTTGGTGTTGTGGACACGCTACTTGGTCTCATGGTCGGTGCCATCGTAGGTGGCCTGATCGGTGGGCTGTTGCTTGGGGTCGTCGGCGTACTCGCGTGTGGTGTTATCGGTGCCCCTGTCGGGGCGTGTATCGGGTTCTTCTTCGGGGATTGCTTCGGTTTATGGTTAGAAAAGTTTCGACGGGCAAAGCTCACTTATTTACAGAAGCGCGCTTTGATTGAGTTACAGGGGAACAAATGGCACCGGGCCGTTCTCACTCTCACCAAGGTGATCCAGTCAGAGCCTGCGCTTATCGAGGCCTACCATCGGCGAGCCATTGCCTATCTCGCCCTGAACGAGTTCGACCGAGCCGTCGCGGATTGCAACGTTCTAATCAAGAGCGATCCTACGCCCATTACTCATTCCGAAGCAGTTCCGCCCTATGTCGCGGACGCATACCTTCACCGCGGCACTGCGTTCGCCCGAATGGGACAACACGACAAGGCAATCGCGGATTTTACTGACACCATCTCGCTCGTACCGCGCGGGGCAATACCATACGAGCGACGCGCCCACTCTCGCCGCGCGATCAGGGACTTCGGTGGAGCAGCGGAGGACGAGCGAAGAGCACTCCATTTGAGTGGGCCGGAAAAGGGGCACCGAAAAGAGAAGTAAAAGCGACGGGACTCGTAGATCTTGTCGCCACACACTCCGGCAGACGCGGCGACTAGCCCGTCCCTCGGCCCGCGCTTTAACCGCGATTTGCTGGCCGGAGCGGAGACGCCGTCACTTTGCGCCGCCGATCAAAGGAATCGTCGCAGTTGAGCTAATGGTGGCGTCACGCACCTGTTTGAGCTATTTTAAGCGGTCTGCGAGTGAGGTAGCATTGCTGGGTCCTTCGCGCGGTGTTACGCTGACATTCCGTGGATGAGCGAGAGTTGGAACAATCGGTCTGGGCATCTGAATGGCCGTTGCAGCCGTTACGCCGCGCGTGCGAACCATCGTTATCTGTGACGATGTCGCCGCCAGCCGGACAGAGGACCGCGTCTTCACACTGAAACGAGTCCGCCAACATCTGGAGGCGGCATCGTTACCTTGGCGTGCCACACTGCGTCTGTTCCTGCTCCTCTCCAGCCCTCGCAAGGGGAAGTACGACGGCAAAGTCCTTATCGTCGACGAGCGAAACGATCGCGTGACCCGCTACGTGAAGTTTGTCGCCGAATTTGAGGACGACAACGAATTGTTGCCGATGTATGTTGAGATGAGCGAATGCGTGTTTCCCGAAGCGGGGCACTACAATTTTGCGGTCTTTTTCACCGCGCGTGACGGCGGCGAAGCTCTCAAAGCGGAACACCCCTTTACCGTACGCTCGCCAGAGGAGTAACTAATGTCTAAAAAAGCGTTCCGTTCGCCAAGACTTGCGCCGTTGCAGCGCGTGGTTGCCGAGTCTGTCACCGATCCCGAGGAGATCGCCGCTATGGAAGCGGTCTACAAACGGATAAAGCAAATACAAAAGAGAAACAAACCGCTAGAGATCCGCAAGAGCATCAAAAAATCGCCGAAATTGAAGAAGAGAAAGGGCCGGGACTCGTAGATCTTGCCGCCTCAAGAAGAAAAAGGAACGAGAAGAAAAAGGGCCAGGACTCGTAGATCTCGCCAATCAACGAATTGCTGACACGTCTTGTCTTGTTTCAGCCGAAGTAGACGGCAAGGCGCGCTTCAAGATCCGCACGACCGAGCCATAGACCTCGCCAGTTAGATGGAAGAAAAAGGGACGGAACTCGTAGATTTTGCTGTCGTCGTTCTCGCCGATGCCGAAGTCGAGCAATCGGCGTTAGGGATGCGCGGCCAAACTTGCCGTACTGGACGCCGCCAATGCGTTCGGCGGAGAGGGATTGAAACCAGGGATCGGCCGTCGAAGAGAAGAAAAAGGGACGGGATTCGTAGATCTTGCCGTCGCAGACTCCGGCAGACGTAGCGAGCCACGGCAAGCTCGTCAGCCGCGTTCGAGAGATGGAGACAGGGCTTGCTCACGAATGGCCCAACGTCGCCTCGGGGGCGCGGAGAATCTCAGCGGCGATGAGGAGTAACCGCTCCTCGATCCGATCGGGGTGATTCAGTTGCAGTAAGCGCGCGGTCGCTCGAGCGCTGGCGGTGAGCGGTTCAATACGGCCGTTGTCAAAGCGAAAGTGTTCCGTCCAACGATCGCGGCGCGGGTTGAAGAGCGGTACAATAGCTCCACTCTCGGCGTCTAGGGAAGCCAGGTCACTCCCTTTGAAACCATTGCAGAGCGCGCAGGCGAGGGCGAGATTGTCGGCCTCCGTGGGGCCGCCGTGTTTCTCGGCGATGACGTGGTCGATTTCGTGCGCCGCCAGGGTCATCAATTCCGGGATCAGACGATACTCGCAGCAGTCCCGCGCGCGCAGCCGCACCGTGCGCCGCAGTTCCGCCGGGACGTGTGTACGGCTCATGGCGTTTCACTGGACTTGAGCTGGAGCGCTGCTTTCGCCTTGGCGATGCGCACGAGGTGTTCGATGTACTGGTACTTCTGCCAATCACGCTCGTCGTCGGCCGAGAGGCCGCCCTTGCGGAGTTTGTCCAGCAGGGTCGAGATGCGTTCCTGCAAGGCCAGCGAGGGCCGCAGCGCCAAAACCTCCTGCGGCGGGGGCAAGCTTGCCAAGATTTCCAGCACGTCGCCCAAGCCTTCAAATTGCGGCGGCGCAGCTTGCCATTCCCGAAGACCGAGTTCGAGGATTTGAGCTAGGCGGTCTTCCACCGGCCGCAAGCGAGAGGCCAACTCTTCGGATACAGTTAACGTCAATTCCACGGCGTCTCACCTCCGAGGGAACACTCAATCAAAATCAATTATACCACGCGGCATCCCCATGCAGAATGGCGACAGCGAGGTCCGCAAGATCGTCAAGAAATCGGCGAATGCAACGACCAAGCGGCGCGAAAAAAATTGAATCGCGGATAACACGGCTGTCACGGATAAAGCAAATCGTTTCGTTATCCGTGACAGCCGTGTTATCCGCGGTTAATTATTGGTTCATTCTATTTATTTCTTCGCCGCCGTGGCCGGTTGCGCAGGCTGAATCGCCTCAGTTGAGCTAATGGTATCGGCACGCACCTGTTCGAGTTGTTGTGCGCAACGTGCGCGTGGGGCGGCGATGAACGGCGAGAGCGTCGAGAGTTCGCCGAAAAAATAAGGCAAACCGCGCCTTCCGTTCGAGCCGCTACCGTCGGCGATCGAAAGCGAAACCGCTCCCTAACGGTCGCGGCTCGGAAAGCATCGGAGAAGAAAAAGGGCCAGGACTCGCAAATCTTACGAGCATACAAATGGGTGACA
>JAKBCS010000022.1 GCA_021807595.1 Planctomycetota bacterium
ATCGTCGTGAAAAAGCTCGGGATATTCCAACTTGATCATGGCCGCACAAGAGCCGGAGGGAACGACAACGGTTTGGCCATTGTCGAAGGTTCGCAGTGTGTGGCGAGCCAACTCCCGGGCTTCGTTGCGATATCCGCTGTTAAAATGCGGTTGACCACAGCAGGTTTGCGATTCGGGAAAGTCAACGGCCACGCCGAGACGGCGGAGCAAACGCACCGTGGCCACGCCGACATCGGGAAAGAGGGCGTCACCCAGACAGGTTATCAGCAGCGATACGCGCAACGGTCTCTCTCCTTGGCGGCGAGCGTTCGAGCATCAGATCGACGGCCTTTTCGGCAATCATCACGACCGGCGCGTTGGTATTGCCGCCGATCAAGGTGGGCATAATCGAGGCGTCTGCTACGCGCAACCCCGTCGTTCCATGCACTTGCAGGCGCGGATTGACGACGCTGAGAGTATCCTTGCCCATTTTGCAGGTTCCGGCCGGATGGTAAAGGGTTTCGAGTCGATTGCGCAAATCGTCGGCCAGTTCTGCTTCCGTGGCGATGTGCGCGCCGGGTAAGCGTTCGGGACCGCGATACGAATCGAAAGCGGAAGCCTGAACGATTCGCCGAGCCAAACGAATCCCTTCGACGAGAGGCGATACACATGTTCGATGAAGTACGCGGGAGCGAAGTACGGTTGCAGATCGGGGCGTTCGAGTCGGGCATCCGTGCGGACGAAACCTCCTCCCTCGGCCACGTTCGAGGTCGATGGCCCCTTGCCCCGCAACCAGGCGCGGAGAAAGTTTAACAACGTCGCTGCTCGATCCAGCGCCACGGGCTGAGTACAGGCATGGCCGCCTCCGTGGAGGACGTGATCCTGTAGGTTCTTCCCAACGCCCGGTAATTCGACCGCGACGGGGATATTGAGCGATTCGAGATCGTGTTGTGGACCAATGCCGGACAGCATCAACAAGTGAGGCGAATGAATGGCCCCTCCGCACAGCGCCACCTCGCCGCCCGTTCGCGCCTGTTCGAGCCGTCCGCGCCGCACATATTCGACGCCGACCGCTCGATTGCCCTCCATCAACACGCGGGTGGCGTGCGCGCTGGTAACAATCGTCAAGTTGGAATGCCAATCGACGGAGGTTTTAAACAGGCGCGAGAAAGCGGCGGGGACGTGAATGAACGGATGGCGATCCGCTCCGCCCGCTTCGAGCAAGAGGACGCGCAGCCTGGACTCTTCGCTCAGACGCGAGGCCACGACACAACCGGCGCTGCCGCCGCCGACAACGATGTAGTCGAACATGCCGCCGTCCCAGAGTTACAGCAATCGCCGGCTCTCGTGTTCGAGTCCCCGATGGACGAAACGCACCGCGCGCTCGGCCATGCGGTTGAAATAGTCCCAACTGTGGCCGCCGGCTTGCGTTGTCAGATCGAGTTCGTGCGGGACGCCGAGCGCACTCAGTTTTTCGTGCAGTCGATCGTTGCCGCGATGCCAGGCGACATCGGTTGGATCGATGCAGTAGAAAATGTGCGGCGGATACCTACTGGGATGAATGTGCATGGGGGCCGTGTCTTGGCGGCACTGTTCCTTGCAGTCGTACATCTCGTCGATCGGCGTGCCTTGGCCGTACCATTCGTAATACTCGATGGCCGGGGAAATGGCGGCGACAACGGGAAACAGATCGGGACGCTTGAAGGCGAGCCGCAGCGCTCCCTGTCCGCCCATGCTGATACCCGTCAGTCCGATGCCGCGCGGCTCGATGCCCCAACGCTGGCGGAAGAACGGCACGATGGATTCGAGGAGATGACGCTCCGGTGTCCTAATCGGATCGAACTCCGTGCAAATGCGATCGCCCCACCACGAGCGACGCCCGTGCGGGCAGACACAGACGAGACGCAATTCGTCGAACAGTTGCGTAAAGGCGGGACGTTCGACGAGCGTTTCCAAGCCGTGGCCGTGTAGATAGATCGCGCCAAAGCGCGGTTTGAGGGTAGCAGGCAGGTCGTATACATCGGCGGGTTTGCCACCGATGTCGAGGCGAGTCCAGACGCCGTTCATTAGGCCCTTTTCCTTTCGCTCAACGCGGAATCAGGAGACAGAGTGCAGCCATGAGGAAAGTACATGGGGGCGGATGAGGAAGAATCGATCGCTCTTCCTTAGCCTTCGTGACGATCTCGGACGGATTCGGCAAGTCGGTCTCCTCCGAGAGCGACAGCAACTTCATCTCGGCTTCGGCTTCAGACAAATATCCGGGGGCCAGATCGCATTCCTCAATCGTAAAAGGTTTCATGTACTCGATGATGGAATCCGCCTTTGAAGCCTGTACAGATTCCTTTGCTCGTCCAACACGCGAACTTCTACCTCGAATCCCTTCACCCAGCACCGATACCTTCGTCCAGGTTCGAGAACCACAGGTGCCAGCGTCTCAGCCACGGTCATGGTTGCTCTCCGGTTAGGCAAGCTCATATGTACCGTATTCGATTCTACCGTGGCAGCGATTCCTTGTCGCCCCTGCAACAACTCCCCGTTTCTTACTCCTTGCTTATCATGTTCCCTACGATCCTTCGCGTCCTTCCCGGAGTGCGCCGCATGAAAGTCCTGCTGTCGGCGGACGATATCCAACGACGAGTCGCCGAGATGGCGCGGCAGATTGCCGACGATTATCGCGGCCAACCCGTTACCATCGTCGGCGTCCTCACCGGCTGTTTGATGTTCCTCGCCGACATCGTGCGCCATCTCGATTTACCGCTGCGCATCGCTCTGTTGCAAGCGTCGAGCTATCGCGGCGAAGCGACCGCTCCCGGTGAATTGCGCATTCAAGCGGACCGGCTCCCCGATCTACGCGGACGCCATGTACTCTTACTCGACGACATCCTCGATACCGGACAAACGCTGGCACAATTGCGCGCCCATCTGCGGAATCTCGGAGTCGCTTCACTCCGCGTCGGCGTGCTGTTGCGTAAAGAAGGGCGGCAGAAAACACCTATGGAAGTGGACTACTGCGGCTTCGACATCCCCGATGCCTTCGTAGTCGGCTACGGCTTGGATTTCAACGACGAATACCGACATTTGCCTTATATCGCTATTCTAAATCGGTAGCGGCGTCGGTGGGTGACGTGCCTCGATCCACCTTGCGGATTCTGGTTTATGGGCTATTTATGCGAAGCATTCTTTTCGCGATAACGAGTTTGGATTATGGCGGAGCGGCGCGGCAACTCAGTCTCTTGGCGTCCGGTCTGGCGCGCGATTCGTTCCGAGTCCGCGTCGCCGTGTTGGGGGCGGAGACGCCTTGGGTTTCGGGTTTGCGGAGCGAAGGCGTGGAAGTGGAGGTATTGAACCGGCGACGGGCATTCGACGTGTTGCCGTTCGCGCGCCTGCGGCGTCTGGTGCGCTTGGGGAAGCCGGATATCGTACACGTCTGGGGCGCGACGGCATTGCGCGCTTTGGTGTTGAGTGGAAGTCAGTCACCGAGCCGATTGTTCGTCAGTTCCGCGCTATCGTTCGTCGAGAAGACCATGCCTCCGGATCGTTGGTTGCTTCGGCGCGTTCGCGGCGCGATCGCCTTTGGCGAAGCGGAGGCAGAACGCTATCGAAGGCTAGGCGTTGCCGACGCGCGCCTCACCGTCGTCGCTCCGGGCATGCCCGTTCCCGAGCAGATCGTCGCGCCGGCCGCGTTGCCGGGCATCGCCGACCACGAGCGAGTGCTTGTGGGACTGGGACCGATCGAGCGACACAAGGGCTTCCGCGAAGCCGTCTGGGCCTTCGACATCTTGGCGCACTTTTACGACGACGTACATCTCGTTCTCGCTGGAGACGGGGCGGATCGCCCCCGCGTCGAGCGCTTCGCTCGGCAAATCGGCGTTCGTCCGCGCGTCCACTTTCTCGGTCCCCACGTCGAGTCGGCCTCGCTTCTGCAACGCGCCGACGCGGTGTGGGTGCCAAGTTTGCGTGGCGGCGGCGTTTGTGCCACACTAGAAGCGATGGCGGCAAGTCGGCCCGTGATCGCTTCGCACCTGCCGGACTTGGCCGAGATTGTCGACGAAGGACAAACCGGCTTCCTCGTCGAGCCGGACGACAAGGCCGCTCTCGCTCGGAGGACGCGCCGCTTGCTCGACGACGCCGCGTTGCGCCGGCGCATGGGCGAAGCCGGTCGGAGACGAATCCGCGATTGTTTCTCCGTGGTTCGTCTCGTCGAAAGCTGTATTCGGCGATACGCTGAAGTAGTCCATTTAACGTAGGGCGGTTCGAGCGGAGCAAGCCCCGCCGAGCGGGGAATAAGGGGATTCGATTTCGTGCGTGAGGTGTTGACTTTAATACTGGCCGGGGGCAAGGGCACACGCCTCGAACCCTTGACCCGCGACCGCGCCAAACCGGCCGTGCCGTTCGGCGGACTCTATCGCATCATCGACTTTACGCTCTCCAATTGCATCAACAGCGATCTTCGCCGCGTTCTGGTGTTGACCCAATATAAGGCGCGCAGTCTGTCGCGGCACATTAGCGCCGGCTGGAGTTTCTTGCCGCGCGAACTGGACGAATATATCGAGGTGTTGCCGCCGCAGCAGCGCATCGACGAAAATTGGTATAAGGGAACCGCCGACGCAATCTATCAGAATATCTATACTATCGAGAAAGCCAATCCGCGTTATGTGGTCATTTTGGCCGGCGATCACATTTATAAAATGGATTACGGCCACATGATCCGCGCCCACATCGAGCGCGGTGCCGAATTGACCATCGGTTGCATCCCCGTGCCGCGTAAAGAGGGCATTCACTTCGGCATCATGGACGTGGACAAGCAAGATCATGTGGTCGGCTTTCTGGAAAAACCCGCCGATCCGCCGGAGATGCCCGATATGCCCGGCCAAACGTTGGCCTCCATGGGCATTTATGTATTCACCGCCCGCACCATGTTCGAGCTGTTGTGTCAGGACGCCACCCGTACCGACAGCGATCACGATTTCGGCAGAAACATCATTCCACCTATCCTCGGTTCGCAGCGCGTCTTCGCCTATCGCTTCCGCGATCAGAACCGCAAAGAGGTTCCCTATTGGCGCGACGTGGGCACCCTCGACGCCTACTACCAAGCCAATATGGATCTCATCAATGTCGATCCGGTATTGAATCTTTACGACCGCGAGTGGCCGATCCGCACTTATCAGCCGCAGTTGCCGCCGCCCAAGTTTGTCTTCAACGACGGCCAGGGCGAAAACGCGCGGCGCGGCGAAGCCCACGACAGTATGGTGTGTCAAGGAGCGATCGTCAGCGGCGGTCATGTCCGCCGCAGCATTCTCTCGCCGAACGTTCGCGTCAACAGCTACGCCGTCGTCGAGTCGTCGATTTTGTTCGATGGCGTCAACGTCGGTCGGCACTGTCACATACGCCGAGCCATTATCGACAAGGAGGTGCTGATTCCGCAGGGCACGACCATCGGCTACAATCTGGAACACGATCGCCAGCGCGGCTTCACCGTCACCGAGCAAGGCGTCGTCGTCATTGCCAAAGCGGAACTGCCGGAATCCTTCGCGGAACGCCTCAAACAATCGTGAGCCTCTCCATGTCAACTCCTGTCTCCCGCCGTCGTTCTCGCAACTGGATATTCTTCTTCGCCGTGCTAACTGCCTTAAGCGTTGTCGCGCTGATCGCGCCGCTGATTTACAATTTGAGCATTCAATTGCAACCGCGGCAATTGACCGACGCGCGTCGCCGTTGGGAAGAGCGAGCGGCCACGAACTACGATCTGGAATGTCTGCGACAAGTTCGCGTCGGCGGACAAGAGGAGAAGAGCCAATACCTCGCCCGGGTTCGCAGTGGACGCGTCGTCGCGGTCGTCGAAGCCGGCGAGTTGATCTATGCCGATCCCTCGCTAGCGGCGGTTGTAGGTTCGAGCGCGGCGTGTCTCTCGCAGCTCGATCCGACTCCCTACGACATGCCGGCACTGTTCGCGGAAATCGATTCGGTGCTGCGTCAAAGCGCGGCGGCGGAACGGCGTTTCTATCTCAAGGCGGACTTCGAGAAAGACGGCCATCCCTCGCATTTCGTTTCTTACGATCCGCGCACCAAGAGCAGGGTCGAATGGTTCATCAAATTGTCGTTCGATCCGTAGTCGCCTCACCAACCGGCTTCTCTCCGAGTCCGAAGTATCCGCGAGCGAGGTCGTTTCCATCGCGGACGCTACCGGCCGCGCCGGAAACCCATCGCCTTGGTTTTGTGTCCTCTTCTTCCTATAGTGGAAAGACGCGGGTTGCCGGAATGGGAACGGGGACGCCGCTTCGAGATTCGCCTTGGTCGCGCGGAGCCGCCGATGGTTGACAATGCTCCTTTCCTCTCTTGCCACCATGCCGGCTTGACTGTCGAGGGGTACTCCCGCGCCGCCGTGCAGTCGTACTGGCGAATCCCGGAGATGAAAATCGGCTTCGATCTCGGCGGGCAGCCGTGGGATTTCATGGGCACGCCGACTTGGTTTGTCTCGCATACGCACCTCGATCACGTTGCCTCGCTGCCCGTGTATGTGGCCCGGCGGCGCATGATGCGCATGGAGCCGCCCACGTTGTATGTGCCCGCCTACGCCGTCGAGGATTTACGCCGCCTGCTCCTCGTCTTTCAACGGCTCGACCGAGGGCGGATGCTGTGCGACATGCGCGGCGTCAACGCCGGCGACGAGATCGAGTTGTCGCGCGATCACGTCGTCACCGCCTTCGCCACCACGCATACGATCCCGTCGCTCGGATTCGTCGTCTGGGATCGGCGATTTAAGCTGAAGGAAGAGTATCACGGGCTGCCCGGCGAACGGATTCGCGATCTGCGGCTATCCGGCGTGGCGGTCACACACGAAGTGCGCACGCCGTTGCTCGCCTACACCGGCGACACCAATCCCGCCGGGCTGGACGCCTATCCCCCCGTGTACGAGGCCAAGATTCTCATCACCGAACTGAGCTTCATCCGCCCCAACCATCGACGGGAGAAGATTCACAAGTTCGGACACATGCACCTCGACGACTTCATCGAGCGGGCCGATCGCTTTCAGAACGAATTGATTATCTGCGCGCACCTCAGCACGCGGTATCATCCCAACGAGGTCAAGCGCGCCGTCGAGGCCAAGATGCCGCCCCGGCTGCGCGAACGCATTCGTTTGTGGCTATAACCTTTTGCTTGTCGCATAAGCGTATGCTAGGGTTTCTCTCGACGGAGCTTCCGAGGAAGTCCCGCTCCGCGAACGATTTGGAAACCCCTACGATGAATTCGATCCTGTCCCCCCTGACTTTCTTCACCTCTCAGCCGTGGACCATACCTTCGATCGGCTTGTTGGTGGCGAGTCTGGCATATCTGTTTGGCCGGCGCTGGTTGGTCGCGCGGACGAAGGCAAAGGCAGTCGAGCCTGTCGAGGAAGTATCGCCCCTTTTGACGACGGCGAAACGGAAAAAAAATAGCGACCCGGATCGACGCGCCGCGCCGCGCCGCCGAGGCAGCCGCGTCGAAGTTTACTTGGCCGACGAGGCGAAGACCAAGCAAGTTATCGGTTGGGTGATCGACCGGTCGATGGGCGGTTTGTGTCTGCTCGTCGAGCAACCGCTCGACGAAGGGAGCGCGCTCAAAGTTCGTCCGCGCTCCGCGCCGCAGACCGCTCCGTGGTTGTCCATCGAAGTGCGTTCGTGCCGGGCCGACGGAACCGAATGGGAAGTCGGTTGCCGATTCCTGAATCCGCCGCAATGGAACGACTTGCTGCTATTCGGTTGAGAGCGCATCCCGTCCTCGGTACTCCGCAGGCGAGAGGGAGCCAGCAATTTGCCTCTCTCCCTGGGCTGCCGAGGCGAGCGAGGTAGGTGGAAAAGCTCCAAAATGCTCTTGACTCGAACCGTTTTTTCGGCCACTCTAGCTCAACGTCCCACACCAAGACCAAGGAGGGTCATTCCATGTTCTACCAAACCGAAGCGAAACCGCAAAACTGGCGGGCCGTGGCTGTGTTCGATGATCGGAGCGATTTACTCGTCTACCTCGGACGTTCTTCGACTCAGGTTCGCGCCAATTTTGTCCAAGCCTTCTTTGAAGTCCTCGACGAAGAGGAACGCGAGAATGTCCGTTCCATTTCGTTGCAACATTGGCACGGCGCTGCCGATGCCGGACGCTGGCTGCATCAGACCAATCTGACCGTACCCGCCAGGGCCAAACTTGCCCGAACCGCCTAAAAGACCAGAGCGCGCGATCCTAAACACCTCGGCCGCTGTCCTTTTCTACAGCGAGACCGAGGTTTTTTCTGTCCGATTGCATGGGAATCGCCGTTCGGACGCTCGGCGCTCGCGCCGCGAGGAAGAAATCGCGCTACGGACCTTGCATCGGCGCGAAAAAAACCGAACAATGAAGGAAGAAGGTTGCGCTTTCCCAGGCTTCGCTCTCCTCGTGCCGGGAAAGGAGCGCGAAGGAGATGGAAGTGCTGCCCAAAGGGGGTAACTTCAGTACGATCGGTGCGCATCCACGAACGAATTCGAGGAACTCACATGAATCCCTACAGCTCGCTCTGCGATGACTTCGGGGTCTACGTCTATCTTAATACCAAAATGGATCTTCCGTCCGGTCGAGAGTCGGTCCTGCACTTCTTCGAGCAACTGCGCAAGACGTATCCCCAAATGCTCGATTTCGACCGCCGCGAGAATGGCGAGTTCGTCTTAGAGGAAGACCGCGAACAAGGGAGCTACCGTTGGGTCACGCTGGAAACGCGCCGCCTGTGCGCCGGTTACGTCAATCCTCCGGAGTTGGAGAACGCCGATTCGTTGCACGAACATCTGTTGGAAACGGCTCCCTTTCACCTCGACTTCGGTTCGCTGGACGTGGACGCCCTCGATGTGCTGTTCGCCTTCGATTTCACCTATGGCGGCAATCACGATGAGGTCGTCGCCGAGGCGCTGGGTCTGAACACCACGCTGGAAAGCCTCATGCAGATGCCGGGCAGCCGCGTCCTCAATTACGAACCCTCGTTGATGTTGTCGTTGGACGATTCCTGCCGATTGCAGTGCCGCATGAGCATCGAGACGCGAACGAACTTCTATCAAGTTCGCACCGGACAGTTCCCGGAGGCACCGATCAGCGTCTACTTCACCGTGCGGCAATACTGGGGGCGGCAGCCGTTCAAAGACTTCCCCGAATCGTATCGCAACCAACGGCGCATCTGTCAGGAACTGGTGGACTCGCACATCATCCCCGCGATTGTGCGTCCTCTCGCCCAGACGATAGCCGCGAAACAGTAGAAGGGGAGTAGGATGGCTGCGTTCGGTTCCTTTTCCAAGAGACTATCTCAGAAGATCCCTCTCTCCCTTGCACTCAGGGGAGAGAGGTAGGGGGTAAGGGGCGAGAAATCTCGGACGACTCACCCCCCCTCACCCCCTGAGTGCATCAAGTGAGGGGCTTCTCGGACAAACTCGAACTGGTCGCTTATGAATGTAAATTACAGCGCTTTTGCATCGGGATTGACCGCCGAGACAGCCTTCGACGTGCTCGCCGTGGCCAAACGACTTAAGGCTGCCGGCAAGGACACGATCGAACTCCAGATCGGCGATAGTCCTTTTCCCTCGACCAAACACGCTCGCGCCGCGGGGATCGCCGCCATCGAAGGGGGAGCGACACACTATTGCTCTTCGCCGGGTCTGCCGGAGTTTCGAGAGACCATCGCCCAGAATTACGAGCGCGAGTTCGGCGTTCGTATCGGTCCCGAAAATGTCGTCGTTGGGCCGGGGGCCAAGGTATTCGAGCAGTTCTTCTGCGAGACGTTCCTCGATCCCGGAGATGCGGTTCTGCTCTTCACGCCACACTTTCCAACTTACGAGCCGAACATTGCCCGCCGCGGTGCGCGTGCCGTTCTCAGTCCCCTGCGAGCCAGGAATCGGTTCCGCCCCGACCTCAACGACGTGGAACGCTTCGTTCGCCGCGAGCCGAAAGCCAAAGCAATCTTTCTGAATTCGCCGCACAATCCGACGGGCGGCGTGGCCACGATCGAAGACATGCGCGCGCTGGCCGAATTGTTGGCCGACCGCGACATCGCCCTGTTCAGCGACGAGCCGTATTGCCACATGGTCTGGCAGGGCCGACACGAAACGCCGTTGACCCAGACGGGGATGTTGGAACGCACCGTGGCGGCGTACACGTTCAGCAAATCGTACAGCATGAGCGGTTGGCGGCTCGGCTACGCCGTGAGCAGTCCCGCCATCGCCGAATTCATGGGCAAAGCGATCAACACCTCGCTGTCGTGCGTGCCGCCGTTCGTGCAACGATCCGGACAAGCCGCCTTGTTGCACGATGCCGACGAGCGCGACAAGGTCATGGGGCAATTTCGGGCCAAGGTCCAATTGCTCGTCGAGGCGTTGCGGCGCGTGGAGGGAGTGACGGTGGTTGAACCGGCCGGCACCTTCTATGTCTTCCCCGACGTTTCCGCCGTCTGCCAACGCTTGGGCATTCGTTCGCACGGTTTGGCGATGTACTTGCTGGAAGGGGCCGACGACCGCTTGGGCGTCGCCTGTCTGGGTGGCGAATGCTTCGGGGCCGCCGGCCAGGGCTATCTGCGCTTCAGCTGCGCCGAGCCGGACGCGAGATTGCGCCAAGCCATCGCGTTCCTGAGCGAGGCCGTGACCCGAACCGACCGCGTCGAGCGCTATCTGGAGAGCAACCCTCGCTTCCGGCTCGGATAGTTTCACGACGACATTCTCAGCTCACGATCTGCTCTTGAAGTGGTGCCTCGCTCACGAAGAGGCGCAGCGCTCGGTGGCACGACGCACAAGGGATGGGATCGGTCGATAAAGCGGGAGCCTCGGAAGTTTGACCGCAGGCGGGACAAATGTATTGGTACGACCGCGAGATTTTCTGTTTGCCCAGAAACCGCGTGATGACGCCGGACTTCGGCTTGAATAAGGGCGTGGCCGAGGCCAATAAAGGCGCGCTTTCGTCTCCATTGAGGTTGACGAAATGAAGTAGGCCGCTTTCGCTGCCGAGGACGAGATCGCTCCCAGTCGGAGACAGATCGCCGCAGTGGGCGCGAATGCCACTGTCTAACTCGGCTTGCAACTCGAAATTGGGCATCGACCATAATGCCAGCCTGCCATCGGCGAGGATCGTCGCCACCGTGCCGTCGGGCAAACGCCAGCACCCGCGCACCTCGTCCTTGAGCTTTACGGCCGCCGCTTCTTCACGGCGACCGAGATCCCATAGCTTAACTACCCCCTCGCGGTCTCCAGAAACCGCCCAGCGTCCGTCCCGCGACAAATGCGCCGAGGTGATGCGATCGGCGTGACCCGTCAGGCGCGCGATTTCACAACAGGTCTCAATGTCCCACAACCGTAAGGTGGCGTCGTGGGACCAGGAGAGGAGTTGTTTCCCGTCCGGTAGCCAACGACAACCCGACACAATATCTTGATGGCCGCTCAACGCCTGCCCCTCGCGTTCGTTACCGATCCGGCGCAGCTGAATCTTGCGATCCCACGAAGCGGTGGCCACGAAGAGTCCATCGGGCGAATACTGAATGGAGGAGATGGGGCGAATGTGTCCGACGAGGCTCAATCGCATCTGATGCGTGACGGCGTTCCACCAACTCAGCGTCCCATCCATCGAACCGGACAGCCAAGACGAGGAATCGGGCGCGATCGCACAGGTCGAGAGCGGTTTGACCGACGCTTTCAGAGTCGTTAGCCGCTGGCCGTTTGCCGATTGCCACAATCGCAAACAGCCATCCCATCCCGCCGAAAGCACGAAGGCTCCGTCCTTGCTGTAGACGCAAGAAAAAACCTCGCCGCCGTGGCCTTCTCCGTCGCCGCCTCGAACGCCGAGGGTCCGCATCGGTCGCCTCCCTTCCTCGCGCCAGGAATCGGTTTCGCCCCAAAAAATATAGCTCGCAATTTATCTTCGCGCCGGATCAAAAAGGACTAAAGATTCGAGGCCGGAAAGCCGCCTTGACATCGATGTCTCGTTTGACTATCGCTTCGACCTCTCGTGCGCGAGTAGGTATCCGACGCCAGGGCCATACCATGCAAGTGAAGGAACGGTTCCACTCTTCCAAGGTTCGCTGTACCGGCGTGCTGCTCGGCCTGCTTCTGCTGGGCCGAGCCGTGCTGGCTCAGGGACCGGCTGGATCGGGGAAAGTTCTTATCGGTGATGTTCTCATTTCCGGCAATCAACGCATGAGTACCGAGCAGATTAAGGTGCGCCTGCGTACGCAGCCCGGAAACGAATACAATCCCGCCGTCGTCGACAACGATGTCCGCGAACTCTATAAGACCAATCAGTTCAGCACCATCCAGACGTGGCAACAAGCGGATGGGCTGGATAAGGTCAAAATCTATTTCTCCGTCCGCGAGATGCCCAATAAAGTAAAGAGTATCGAATTCAGGGGCGCGAAACACATCAAGAAAGACGAGCTGCTCAAAGCCGTCAACATCAGCGTGGGGATGGCGCTCAATCCGAATCTGAATTTGAAGGGATGTGGAGAAATACAAAAGAAATACGAAGAGATGGGCCGATCCCTCTCCGATTGCTTGTTAATCAAAGGGCAAAGTTTGGCCGACACCGAAGTGATCTATCAGATCACCGAGGGGCCGAAAATTGTGGTGCGCAACATCGAATTCGTCGGCAGCAATTTCGTCGGCGGAGAGCGGCTGAAGACGCAAATCAAATCGTCGAAACAGTGGTTTCATCTCATCGGCGGAACGTACAATCGCGCAATGGTTCAGGCCGATATCGGAGAACTGTACAAGTATTATCACCGATTTGGCTTCGAGGACGTGCGCATCGAGCCGGAAGAGACGCGCTCGGCGGACGGCTGCGAAGTCACCCTTATCTTTCACGTTCGGGAAGGGCTGCGCTATCGCATCAAGGACGTGCCCGACGTCGTCAATTCGCAGTCGATCCCGCGCGAGCAACTGATCGCCCTTTCTTCGTTTAAGCCGGGCGAGTATCTCAGCGAAGACAAGATGAACGCGGAGACGCAGATCATCAAGAATTACATGGGATTCCACGGGCGTGAGGCACAGGTTGAAGCGAGGCCCGTTTGGGTCGAAGGGATGCCGGGTTATTGCAACGTGCAGTACGTCGTCATGGAACGACCGCCGGCGCGCGTCGCTCAGGTCTTTATCACCGGCAACGAGCGCACCAAGGCCAACGTGATCCTCCGTCAAGTGCCGTTGTATCCCGGACAGATTCTCACCTATCCCGATATGGATATTGCCAAAGCGCAATTGAGCCGCTTGGGAATTTTCACAAGCGGACAAGACGGCCCGGCACCCGACATTCGTATTATCAACGCGGAGGAAGATACCGAATACAAGGACATTGCCGTCGACGTTCACGAGGCCAACACCGGCAGTTTGATGTTCGGCGTCGGCGTGAACTCCAACACCGGCTTGACCGGCAGCATCGTCCTCAACGAGCGCAATTTCGATCTGTTTAATCCGCCGACCTCGCTGCAAGATTTCTTTAACGGAACCGCTTGGCGCGGCGCGGGCCAGAACTTTCGCGTCATGGCCATGCCCGGCACCATCATGCAGCAATACATGGCCTCGTTCACCGAGCCGTACCTGTTCGATACCACCAACAGCTTCAGCGACAGTCTCTATTATCGCCAGATGTACTATAACGAATACTTCGAGCAGCGCGAGGGGAATAAGGTTGTATTTGGACGACAATTGAACCGATTTTGGAACATTGGCATCGGTGCGCGCATCGAAAACGTCAACGTCGGCAACGTACCCAGCGGCGCGCCCATCGACTATACGTCGGTGGTGGGCAATAACTTCCAGGTCGGCTTTCCCATCACGCTGACGCGCGACAGCCGCGATAATTTGATCCGCCCCACATCCGGCAGCCAGCTGCAAATGTCGTACGAGGAATTGACCGGCGAATTTACTTTCGGCGTGGTGAACGTGATCGGCAACAAATACTGGACGACGTATCAGCGTCCCGACGGCAGCGGACGGCACGTCTTGGCCTATCGCGGACAGTTCGGCTTGGCCAGCGACAACACGCCGGTATACGAACGCTTCTTTGCCGGTGGTTTCACCACCATTCGCGGTTTCCAGTGGCGCGGCGTCGGTCCCAACACCAACGGCTTCTTCACCGGCGGCGATTTCATGTTGCTCAACAGTTTGGAGTATCAAATCCCCATCAAGGCCAACGATCAGATTTTCGTCGTCGGCTTTGTGGACAGCGGCACCGTTTCGCCACGCATCAACCAGTTCAGCAACTACGCCGTGTCGGCGGGCTTTGGCATCCGCTTTACCGTTCCCATGTTGGGTCCGGTTCCCATCGCCCTCGACTTCGGCTTTCCCGTCGTCACGCCGCCCGGCGACATCAAACAGATCTTCAACTTCTGGATGGGTTTCACGCGCTGAGCGAGGAAATGGGAAGTTCAAGGGAGGCCCGCGGGGCCGACGGCAGGAAAATGCTTACCGGGCATGGTATCGACGTAGGGAAATGGCGCGCCGTTGTACAGCCAATAGCCCCTATTGTCGATCTGCCAAATCCGCGGCACCATCCAACCGCTGCGGTTTACGCCGTAGTTATGCCAGACCTGATAGGCGCTGGGTTGATAGCCCGGAACCGGATAGGGGAGCGCGGCCAGAGGCAGCGTGGGCACGGGGCGACCGGCGGGGGGCAGCACTCCGCGCAATGGCTGATAAACCGGAGGCATCGCGCGAGGCGGCGACAGCCGTTGTTGAGCGCGCGCCTCGGCGACCGAGAATATCGAAGCGGCAATCCAAATCGACGAAAGGAAACGATGTGGCATGGAGAACCTCCGCGTCCATGAAACGGCATGAGTGGAACGATTCTCCATTGTCGCATCTTGCAGGATCCGATCCAGTGTTCCCCTCGCCCTCCGAAAAAAAATGGGTGGTTTGCTTCGTCACTCTCGGCAGATTCATCACAATCGATTCGCCAGCCCGTAGCGTTCGCGAGGGGTGTTTGGTTCCCGTCGCTGGCGCTGCGGGCTGGCACGCGACTCATTTGCCGTCGCCGCGCGTCAGATAAGTGCGATCCGAGGCGGGGACGGATCGTCGAGCCGTCTCGCCGTAGGCGGGATAGGACCACTTCGGCGCGGCCTTGGGCAACGACACGGCTCGTCCTTCGAGCGGGACAGTGCGTTGGGGAGCGGTGCGTATCGGCGGGGTGTCTTGCGGCGCGGGCACGGCGTTTTGCGGCCCGCCATCGTAGGGATAGGTACTGTCTTCGCGTCGCGGTTGCGGCAGCGGAGGGGCTTGCGGCTGGACTACCACGGCGGACGGCTCGCTCAGCGTATAGATGTTGGCCGTGGTTCCAACGCACGGTCCATAGAAACCGCCGTAGCCAAGCCCATAGCTGGGATAAAAGCCGCCGTAGCCGTAACCCAGGCTGTAGCCGTAGTAGGGCCGATAAAAGCCGCCGTAGCCGAGACCGAGACCGTAGTACGGTCGATAGAAGCCGCCGTAGAAGGGACGATAAAACCCGCCTCCGTATCCGCCCCAGCCGAAGCCGCGATAGCCGCCCCAGCCGCCGTGATAGCCGCCCCAGCCGCCGTGATAGCCGCCCCAGCCGCCGTGATAGCCGCCGCGATACCAAGTACGAATGGCATCCGCGCCTTGGCCGTCGTCGCGCAGAGTTCGCGCCGGCGCGCTGTCTCCGCCGAGAAGACGAATGGTATCGCCGCCCCGCGACGCGCCCGCCCAAGCGAGAACGCCTACCGCCGTCAACGCTCCGGCGAGGAATCGTTTGCCGCGCATGGTCGTGCCCTCCTGTAGAGTTGAGAGATACTCCACCCCACTCGTTTCTTCCGCAATGGGCGTTTCATCGAACCGTAGGGGTGTATATAGATTCTACGTCGTTTTCCCCGAGCGCGTCAATTCCGCCGCGCCGCTTCGATGGAGAGCGACGCCATCTCGCTAACCGAGGTAGGGGCCGAGCAGGTACTTTGCAATCGAGAAATAGATGACGATGCCGGTGACATCGACGAAGGTAGCCACAAACGGATTGGAGGCGATGCCAGGATCGACGCCGAGACGCTGGAAAATCAACGGCAGCATGGAACCGACGAGCGTGCCCCACAAGCAGATCGTGGCCACGGCCAAGGCGATCACCAGCGACAGCGAGTAGCGATCGACCGGCGGATGAAACACCTTGCACTTGGCGGGCAATTGAACGATCTCAAAGGCCGCATCGACGGGATCGGGGACTTTCTTAAACTCGGCGTCGTCGGGCAAGGCTACCTTCGTGTCGTGTTCGTCCACCATGCTCTGTTTCAATCCCTTTGGGATATGAACGATCCGGATTGTTTTTTTCCATCTCCACCAGCCCTCTTCTTTCTCCTCAATCTTGAGAGGTCGATTTTTGGGGACGCGGACCTGAAACGGTTCGGGACGTTGCGGGGCACTGCTTCGGACGCTGGAGGGAGTGAGTGAAGCGCGGCCGAACCCGATCAACCCCAAGGTAATGCCCAACACCAATCCCATGAGTATCTCGTGGCGGAGGACGCGGAGCCAATCCTTGCCCGAAACTTGGCCCAACGCCATCGCCCGCGTAATCAGTGTCGCCGCCTGCGAGCCAGAGTTGCCGCCCGTCGAAATGCACAACGGAACAAACAAGCTGAGGACGACGACGGCGGCGATGGCGTCCTCGAACGATGCCAACGCGCTGAAAGTCAGTAGCTCGGCCAAAAACAGACCCGATAACCAAAACGCGCGCTTCCACCACAGCTTGACGAAACTGGTTTCGAGATAGCTTTCTTCCAAAGGGCCGACGGCCCCCATGCGATGTACGTCTTCGGTGGCTTCCGAAACCACCACGTCCATCACATCGTCGTAGGTGACGATGCCGACGAGGCGGTCGTCGCCGTCGAGAACGGGAATGGCCAACAAGTCGTAGCGCGTGATGTCTTGAGCGACTTTTTCGCGGTCGTCGGTCACGCGCACCGTAATCGGCTGGGCATCCATCAGTTCGTTGACCGGCACCTTGCGGGCCGCGAGGATCAACTCGCGCAGCGTCAACACTCCCAACAGACGCCGCTGATCGTCGACGATGTAGATGTAATAGATGGTTTCGCTATCGGGCGCTTGCAGACGCAGCCGGTCGAGCGCTTGTTCGACGCTGATATTGGCCGGCAGCCAGGCGTAGTCGGTGGTCATCAACGCGCCGGCGGAGTTTTCCGGATACTCCACCAGGGTGGCGATGTCGCGGCGATCGGCTTCATCGACGAGACGCAGCAGGCTCTCGACGACCTGCGGATCCAGCCGGCGGAGCAGATCGGCGCGATCGTCGTGGGACATTTGTTCGATGAGCCGCGCCATGTGCGGCCTGCCGGTTCCCTCGACGAGCTGTACCTGCCATTCCAGAGGGAAATAGACGAAAATGGCGGCTTGAATGGCAATGGACGTGGTATTGAGGAATCGCCATACGTCTTCGACGCTGAAATCGCCGGCCAACGACTCGGCAACCGTGGCTGGATGCAGCGTCTCGCAAAACGCCTCCATCGCCGGTACATCGTCTCGTTCCAGCAGCAGTCGAGCTTCCGGAGTAAACAGTGGATGCGACATGGTCTCTCCGTGGCTCGAGGGTGGGTCCGGTCGTTCGATCCACCTTACGGAATCAGCAGGTTGTCGATTAAGCGCGTGCCGCCGAACTTCACGGCGAGTGCCAACAAGAGCGGGCGACCCGGCTCAATCTCCGTCGCCTCGCACAGTGTCTCCGCGTCCACGACGGCGGCATAATCGACAACCGCGCCGGGTGCCGCGCCGATTCGCTCGCGCATCCGCTCCCGGATCGCGGCAGCGCTACGCTCTCCCCCTTCAATGGATCGCCTCGCTTCGATCAGCGTACGATACACGACGGTGGCAAGACGGCGCTCCCCCGCATCAAGATACGCATTCCGCGAACTGAGAGCCAGACCATCCGTTTCCCTCACCGTCGGACAGACACACACCTCCACCGGCACATTCAAATCCTTCACCATCTGTTGCACGATTCGTACTTGCTGTGCGTCTTTTTGGCCAAAATAGGCTCGATCCGGCTGCACCAGATGAAACAATTTCAGGACGACCGTGGCCACGCCGCGAAAGTGTCCCGGTCGGGATGCGCCGCACAAGACATCCTGCAACCCCGTCACTTCCACATAGCTGCGATAATCCGGCGGATACACGACCTCCGGCCGGGGATGGAAAACGAGATCGACGCCGGCCTGCCGGCATAGTTCCAGGTCGGTGGCCAAGGGGCGCGGATAGCGTTGGAGATCCTCGTTCGGTCCAAATTGCGTCGGATTGACGAAGATGGAAACGACGACAAAATCGTTCCGACCGCGCGCCGCTTCGATCAGACTTCGATGTCCGTCGTGCAGCGCACCCATCGTCGGCACCAATCCGATGGTCTGCCCCTTTCGCCGCGCCTCGGCGACAACGGCGCGCAACGGCTCGATCTCGGCGACGACGGCGGGTTTCATGGCGCGTTCTCCGGATTGACCGCCGGGCGCGGCGTCCCTTGCGCCGACAGCAGCAGATTGAGATACGAACGCCGCTCCAAATTGGTCAGCCCCAACGAGACCGCAGTTTCCTGTAACACGACGCGGGCAGACTCTTTCCGTTCGTCTTCGGCCACGATTTCCACTTCCGCAAATCGACCGAGCCGTTCGACTTCATCCAGACAAACGGTCAGCGTGAAGCCTCCTCGCTCCAGGTGATACTGGCGGCGTCGCTTGCGGACCACGGCGACGGGACGATAGCCGAGATGCGTCAGCATTTGCTGTATTTGTTCGGCAGCTTCCTCGCCGTCGCGTAGAAGAATCTCCAACTCGGTGCGAATCTTCACGAGTCCGGGGTGCTTCGGTCCCTTGTAGGTGAGATAGTTCGCCTCGCCGACCCGGCGGAGACGAAAAGCCTCATCGGTGCGAGCGAAATCGCGGTCGGGAGCGTTGAAGTAGTGGTCGATCTCGATCTGTTCCACGCCGCGCCGCGCTTGCCAATCCACGAGGTGGCTTTCGATGGCGGCAAAATCGGCGTCGGCGAATTTCTGTTCGATTTCGAGCATGAGAAAGTTCTCTTCACGGAGTCCGACGCCGACGCCAGTAAGGACATGGTTCGTAATAATCTTCCGAATTCACAGTGCTGTACTGCTAATTGTAACGATCGTCTCGCCGCATAGCAAACGCCGTCGTTCTCCGGCACGACTCCGAATAATCCGGTAGAATCTATACGATGACGCGAGGCAAGCGCGCGGACGAAGTGGGGGGGACTTATGGCCGATCGCGAGCAAGGTGAGGCGAGGCAGATGGGCGAATGGCGGACGGTGTGCCGCGTCGGCGAACTGGCCGAGGGCGAAGGCAAGACCGTTACGCTCGGCGGCCGGCTCATCGCCGTCTTTCATACGCAAGGGACGTATCGGGCTATCGACGATACTTGTCCCCACATGGGCGCGTCGCTCAGCGGCGGATACGTCGAAGACGGCATCGTGACCTGTCCTTGGCACGCTTGGCGTTTTCGCTTGTGCGACGGCGTTTGGGCGGACAATCCGCGCATCAAGATCGACTCCTACGAAGTTCGCGTCGAAGGCGAGGCCGTGCAAGTGCGCGTAAACCCATCTGAAAAGGGAGCGAAGCCATGAAGCAGGCGCGGCGATACGGATTCGTTCTTTTGACCGGCGGAATCGTGGCGACCAGTTTGTTCGGTCAGGCGCGTCGGGCACCGGAACTGCTGCCTCCGCCCCTGCCGCAGGGAGCGCCTCGGTTCGAGGCATTGGCGGAAACGAAATTGCTCATGGAAGGCTTGGCACAGCCGAACTATCGAGCCTTGGAAAAGCACTTGCAAGGCAAGGGGCCGCAAGACGTGGAAACGTGGAAGTTCGCGCGCGGTCAGGCGTTGCTCGTCGCTGAGACGGGGAATTTGCTGCTGTTGCGCCCGCCGCGCAACGATGGACGCGATGCCTGGATGCGCCGCGCCGCGGAGATGCGTCAAACGGCCGGCGAGTTGGCCCGGCATCTGGGCAACCGCGAATTGGCGCGCAGCCGCGCGGCGCTGCGCGCTTTGACCGACGAGTGCAACACCTGCCATCGGACCTTCCGCGTGCCGGCGCGCATTGGGCCGAACGTCGAGCCGGAGAACGATCGCCGCGATACGAATTGAAGCATTCTGAACCGAAGCGCTTGACAACGGACGCTCCTCCCTTTAGGACTACAAGGCAATCTCACTCCGGACGGGAAGGATTTTGCAAGATTCGTCGTTGCACCGCGAATGAGTGTATGTAGGCAGCGTCCCGGAACTCCAACACGCACCGAGCAGGCGAGAAACACCTATGTCCGTTGCACCTCCACAAAGTCCGCCGTCGAAGTCCGCCAGCGACAATCGACAACTCACCATCGTCAGTCATTCCACCTTGTTTTACTGGTGGCCGGTATGGGCGGTGGGTTTTTTGCTGGGAGCCGCCTCGATCTTCTCCAACTCGAAAATGGCCGTCGTTCCCGACGGAACCCGCGCGCGGCGAAACGTCGAGGTGCCAATCATCGGCAAAGATGGCAAAGAGGTCTTGGAGAAGCGCGAGATCCTCTTCTTGCCCGAAAATAAGCACTTGCCTACCGTCGATCCCAACGATGCGAACTCCGCCCCGCAAGATCCGCGCCTGCACATCTGGAACGGTCGAGGTTTCGGCGTCCTCTACGCCACGGTGTTGCTCCTGGTCATCGTTATCACCAACGTGCCGATGCGCGGCATGTGGTCGTTCATGGTGATCTTTCTCATCATAGCTCTGTCGATTATCTTCGCTCTCGCCGGTTGGTGGGAGATCATTTTACGCCACCTCAGCTACCTCGATATTCGCATCAACGCGGGCGGATACTTTTTCATCTCCGGCATCCTCTTTTTCCTCTGGTTGTTCACCATCCTGTTGTTCGACAAGCAGGTCTACATGGTGTTCACGCCCGGCCAGTTTAAGGTTTGTACCGAGGTGGGCGGAGGAGAACAGACGTACTCCACCATCGGCATGACGCTGGAGAAACAGCGCAGCGATCTATTCCGCCATTGGATTCTCGGCTTCGGCTCCGGCGATCTGATCGTCAAGACGACGGGAGCGCAAGCGCATCACTTCGAGATGTCCAACGTGTTGTTCGTCAGCCGGAAAGTGCAGCAAATTGAAGACATGGTGCGCAAGATCCCGGATTGATCCTCTATGCGATACGCCGTACTCGGAGCCGCCGGTCAGTTGGGGCGCGATCTCTGCCCTCGACTCGAAGGCGAAGTCGTGGCACTGGGGCGCACCAGCGCGCCGGCCGTCGATCTCAGTCGCCCCGAATCGCTGCGCGCGCTCTTCGACGAAGTGCGTCCCGATGTCGTCGTCAACTGCGCCGCCTACAACTTCGTCGATAAAGCCGAGAGCGAGCCCGAAGCGGCTTTTGCCGTCAATGCCTGGGGCGTACGCGAATTGGCTCGCTTGTGCGCCGAACGCGATTGCTGGCTCGTTCACTTCAGCACCGATTACGTCTTCGGTCTCGATGCCGCGCGTCGACGCCCTTGGAGTGAGAGCGACGCGCCGGGGCCGGTCAGCGTCTATGGTCTCAGCAAGTTGGCGGGTGAATATCTGGTGCGCGCGCTCTGTCCGCGCCACCTCGTCCTCCGCACTTGTGGACTTTACGGCGTGTGGGGCAGCGGCGGCAAAGGAGGAAACTTCGTCGAGACGATGCTGCGACTCGCCGGTCAGGGCAAGCCGTTGCGGGTCGTGGACGATCAGACTTGCACGCCCAGCTACACGGTCGATGTCGCCGAAGCGACGGTCGCTTTAATGAAAACCGGACAGACCGGGATGTACCACCTGACCAACTCCGGCAGCTGCACTTGGTATGAATTAGCACGAACCATTTTCGAGCTATCCGGCCTATCGGTCGCTCTCTCACCGATCCCCAGCCGCGAGTATCCGGTACCCGCGCGCCGCCCCACCTACAGCGTACTCGAACTCGCTGGGTTGCGTGAAGCCGGGATCGCTCCTCCTCGACCGTGGCGCGAGGCGTTGACGGCCTATCTGCAAGAACGGCTGCGGAAAACTTGAGTGAATCGGCTATCGTCGTGAGATGAATCGAGTCGGAAGGAACGACCTTTAGCGATGCTGCCGAATGCGACGCGAGCAGAGGGACCATTTTTCTCTCGATTTACTTGTACCCTCTCAATAGTGAGCTATATTCGGAAGAGACGCCCTATCTTTCCCATATTGCGCCGGTTCGCGCTCGTTTTCAAGAAACGAGGGAGCGCTCGGATTCCGGCCTGAACAACGAGGTTCCCCTATGAGCAGCGAAAGCGCCCTGTCTTCGGATTTCGTTGTCACGGATCGGCGTGGCGGCGATCGTCGCCAACAGATGGATCGACGCAAACGAAACATCCCCGTGGCCGTCGAACGTCGCGCCGGCACGGAGCGGCGGGAAAAGGGGGAACGGCGACGCCAAGTCGATCCCACCACCTGCGAGAAAGACTATAGCGACGAGGAAATCGTGTTCATGAAAGCGATGGAGCAATACAAGCGCTCGAACCGCCGACCTTTTCCAACGTGGAGCGAAGTGCTGGAAGTGCTGCACTCGTTGGGCTATCGCAAGACCGAGGAGGCGACGGTGCTACCGGGCCTGCCCGTGATTCCGGTACTCGGCGACTGAGGATAACCTCAAGCCTGGAGCGATTTCTTTTAGCTCCTCGTTGCCACGCTCCGCGTGGGAACGCACGTTCGGACGCTCCGCGTCTCGTCTCTGGCGTCTCGTGGCTCCCGCCGCAGAGCGGCGAAGCTTTCGTTCCCACGCAGGAGCGTGGGAACGAGTGAGATGTATCAGTCTAATTCACGGCCTGCGACACAGACGAGGACAATCCTTGCCCGCGTCGCGGGCCGTCGCAGCTTGGGCTTGAGCCGCCGTCGCGGACTTGTTGGGGCAAACGGAAGCAGCTAAGCTGAGTTTTTCGTACTAGGCTTTCACCACGACTCAACGAGGAGAATCCATGAAACGCAGCCTGATCCTTGTGCTGCCCCTAGCCGCGCTCACGCTCGGCCTCTTCGGACACGCTCAAACACCGACCCAACACTCCGGCGACGCGGACAAGAAATTCGAGGACTTCGACAAAGTCGTCAAGGGTGCCAAAATCTACGATGGCCTCTTTCGTTTGCATCAGAAAGACGAGAACCTCTTCGTCGAGATCCGCCAAGATCAATTGGACAAGCCGTTCCTGTGCCCCATCGCCATCGCGCGCGGGGCCGGTCTGGGCGGTTACACGCTCAATTTCGACGATCAATGGGTCCTGCTCTTCAAGCGAGTCGGAGACAAAGTACATCTGGTTCGTCGCAATGTCCGCTTCCGCGCCAAAGCCGGTTCGCCGGCGGCGCACGCCGTCGAAACCACCTACTCCGACTCCGTGTTGATGGCTCTGCGCATCCGTGCGATCAATCACGCCCGCAACGCGGTGGTGCTGAATTTCAACGACGTGTTTATGACGAACTTCGCCCAGTTGAGCCTCGGCTCGTTCGACGCCAATCGCAGCACTTGGCACAAGATCAAAGCCTTTTCGCGCAACGTCGAATTGGAAGTGTCGGCGACGTTCGATGGCGGTCGGGGCTTTTCCTTTTTCGGCGACGACGAAGACAGCGTCATCGACAGCCGCGGCAAAACGGTCGTCATTCATTACGGCCTCTCGCAACTGCCCGACGGCGGCTATCAATCGCGCCTTGCCGACGACCGCGTCGGCTACTTCCTAAGCGTCGTCAAGGACTTCAGTTCCGACAGCGACGACACTTCGTTCCTGCGCTTCGTCAATCGCTGGCGGCTCGAACGCGCCGAACCGATCGACGCCAAACATCCCGAAAAGCTGTCGGCTCCCAAAAAGAAAATCGTCTTCTGGATCGAGAAGTCGGTGCCCGACGAATATCGAGCGGCGGTGCGCGAAGGCATTCTCGAATGGAATAAGGCGTTCGAAAAGGTCGGCTTCCGCGATGCTATCGAAGTGCGCCAACAAGAAGGCGAGGACTTCGATCCGGAAGACATCAACTACAACACGTTCCGTTGGATCACGACGGATCAGGGCTTTGCGATGGGACCGTCGCGCGCCAATCCATTAACCGGAGAGATCCTCGACGCCGACATCATTTTCGATGCCAGCATGGTGCGCTTCTGGCGCGAAGAGTCCAAGCTGTACCGAGGCGAAGGCGCTCCGGCCAGCCTCATTCAAGCGACGCACGAGGGATGGGGATTGTTCGATCCGTTGACCCCTTCTCCGCGATCCAACGAAACGGACGCGAGTTGGAACGATGCCCCGAAAGCGGAGCGCGATCGCCGCCGCGCGAGCTGGATGGCGGCGCGGCGCGGTCTGTGCCAATGTGGGACGCATATGCGCTATGAGTTGAGCATGGCCGCGATGTCCCTAGCCGCCAAGGGCGACCTCAAGCCCGGCGACAAAGCGCCCGACGAATTGATTCAGCAAGCGATCAAGGAAGTGACCATGCACGAAGTCGGCCACACGTTGGGCCTGCGCCACAACTTCAAGGCCAGCACCATGCTGAAGAACGAGCAGCTGCACGACACGGCCATCACGCGCAAGCAGGGACTTCTCGGCTCTGTCATGGATTATGCTCCCATCAACCTTGCTCCCAAGGGGGTCAAGCAAGGCGATTACTTCTCGACGACGATCGGGCCTTACGACTATTGGGCCATCGCCTACGCCTATAAGCCGTTGACCGGCGGCACCGACGGCGAACTGGAAAAGCTGCGCGAGTCGGCCAAAGATAGCGCCAAGCCAGGCCACGACTACGGCACGGACGAAGACATTTCGAGTACCTCCGATCCGCTCATCAACGTCTGGGATCTCGGAGCCGATCCGATGAAGTTTGCCCAAGATCGCATCCTGCTGGCCGAGAGTTTGCTCAAGGGGCTTGAGGATCGCGTCGTGGATAAAGGTGAAGGCTATCAGCGCGCTCGGATCGCTTTCAACGTGTTGCTCAATCAGTACGGTAACGGAGCGTACTTGACCGCGCGTTTCCTCGGCGGCGAATATGCCCACCGCGATCACCGAGGCGATCCCGAGGCGCGCGATCCGTTCGTGCCTGTGCAAGCCGACAAGCAGCGCGAGGCGTTGAAATTCTTGCAAGAACACATTCTGTCCGACAAGCACTTTCAGTTTTCGCCGCGTTTGTTGCGCCATCTCGGCGCGGATCGTTGGCTGCACTGGGGCAACGAGCGAGGCGCGGGTTCGGTCGATTTTCCCCTCAACGAGCGCGTCCTCGCCATTCAACGCATCGTACTGAGCCGCGCGTTCGACGCGCGGATGTTGGCCCGCGTGCAGAACAACGCGGCCAAGGCCGAGAAGAACGAAAAACCGATGATCGTCGCGGAAGTGTTTCGCAGCGTCACGGATGGAGTTTGGAACGAGTTGGCCGAGAGAGACGGCAAGCGCGAACTGACAGCTTCGGTGATGCGCCGCAACCTGCAACGCGAACATTTGAAGTACCTGTTCGCGCTGGTGCTGGGCAGTCGCGCCTCCGTGCCGGACGCACGCAGTTTGGCTCGAATGCACCTGCGCGAAATCAACAAGAAAATCGACGACCTCTTGAAAGACAAGCAAATCAAGGTCGAGGATACGGAGCGGGCGCATCTGGAAGAGTGCCGCGAACGCATCGACAAGGTTCTCAACGCCTCCATGCGGGTACAGGAACCCTAGAGTGCGAGAAGGCGAGCGATGGGTGTCAACTCTCCGATGTTTTTCCAATCGGAGAGCGAACGCCCAGCGCTCGTCTATTTTTCCGCGATCGCGTCCAGATCGAGAAATGTGCCGCCGTTCTCGACGAGATCTTCGCCGACCGCGCAGGTCCACAAGATACGCACTACGCAGTTCCAGTGGGTCGTGCCGTCTCCGGTGGGGATAGCGACGTGGACCTTCTGTCCCAGAAGGCGGCGCGTGCCGATCAGACGAATACCGGAAGGCGAGAGATCGCGGCTGAAGAGCGTGTACTCGCGGCCTTCCTCCGTTCGCACTTTGACTGGCTGCACGAAGTCGATGCGATCCTCGCCGCGTCGATCGTGGCCTTCCTTCGAAGTACGATGGTTCTGAATCACCTGGCGGATTCTCTTCTGAATTTCGCTTTGCCGCGATTGTTCCTCGCGGACGCGGTCGCTGAGGGGGGGGCTGTAATAGTAGCGGCCCTTGCGATAGGCCAGCGAGTCTTGGGCCACGGCCAATACCGCCTGCCACAACGTCTCGCAGACGCCCGCCCCCTTTAGCACCGTGCGAATCTGACGCGGCAGGATGTAACCCTGACGCCGGGCCTCACGAACGACAAGCTCCGCGACGCCTTGTAGATTCGTCGAGATCATGGAGTCGTCCTTTGCTGCAAATGCGCCTTCGTGATCTTGTGGTTATCGCGAGCCGATCTGAACAATTCGCTCGGCTCGCCGAAACTCCGCGCAAGTGTAGCATTTTTCTCGCGTCGAGGGGGTCGGCTATCTCAGGGCGTGGGGCGAGACATTCCCGCTGCTTCTCGAAGACCGCGCTGCGCCGCTTCCCATTCGCTGGCCGCCTCGCACTCGATGCGCCGCGTCAACTCCGGACGGTCGAGGGGCATCCAGCAGGTGAATCGTGCCCTTCCGTTCGGCAGTTTGTCCATCCGAAAACTGAGAACGCCCAGGTCTCTCATGCGTTCGTGCAAAGCCGTCCAATCGGCATCGGCATCGGCACGGCCTGTGGGACGGACGGCGACGCCGAGTTGTTCCGGCGGCGGCAGCGTCAGCATCGGCGGCCGCGCTGGTTTGGGTTCCTCGGGGGCCTGAGCGCGGACCACGGGCTGTCGCCGAGACGGCGACGCGGGGACGGCGGTGACGGCAGGCGCGCCGCGCCCTCGCGGTACCAGCGCGGGAGCGGCAGGCATGGAAGGAGGCGGTGCGGTCAGCATGGGAGGCGCGAACATCGGCGAACCGCCGATGAAGGGTGGAGGACACCCTTGCGGTCCTCACGGAAACGCGCCGGATCGGTTCGGAACGATGAAGCCGCCAAGCGTGGCGAGCAAAAAGAAGAAGCGATAGCGCGAATCCTTGCGCATGGACTATCCCTCCCAACCTCGATGAATCGAGGCCGTTATTTCAACCGGGAATTGGGGACGAAATAAAAAGACGAGTCCAAAAGGAGCGAATGTCTCGAAGCGGAGGAGGGTATAGCAGAGCTTCCCAACGCGGAAAAGATCAACTTCACAAGTCGGGCGCTCTGCACAATTTACACATCGAACGGACAGAATTACAAGAATGCTTCCCGCGATTCAAATCCTCAAACACGCCGCGCTCGCCTCGCATTGACTCGCTCTGGGTCCGTGTGGTAGTGCATCACGCGTTTATTCGCCCCCTCCCTTAGTTCGGGTGAACCATGCCTTTGTGCATCGCCGGAATGCATCGCTCCGGAACCTCCATGATCGCCAGTCTCTTATACGATTGTGGACTCGATCTGGGTCCACAAAACGACATGCTCAAGCCCGCGCCCAACAACCCCGAAGGCTTTTGGGAGAGTCGATCCTTTCTTGGCCTCAACGACGAACTCTTGAATGCGCACGGCGGAACCTGGGATTGCCCGCCTCGCCTGGATGCCGTCGCTTGGGAGAACGAGACAAATCTGCATCCGCTCCGCGTTCGGGCGAAAAAACTCGTGCATCGATTCGTCGATCGTGAGCCGTGGGGCTGGAAAGACCCGCGCAACTCGCTTACCTTGCCGTTTTGGCGAACGCTGTTGCCGGAGATGAAGGTTCTGATTTGCGTCCGCAATCCCCTGGCCGTGGCGGAATCGCTGTGGGTGCGCAGCGAGATACCCCGCGCCGCAGCGCTCCAGCTTTGGCTCCACTACAATCGAAGCGTTCGGAGTTCCGCTCCCGCTTCGAGCCGACTCGTCACCCTCTGCGACAACTATCTCCACGGGCCGCAAACCGAATTGCGCCGCGTGTTGGACTGGTTTGGTCTGTCCGCGACCGAGGAAACCCTCGAACGGGTTTGCCGTCGCGTCAAACCCAGTCTCTTGCATCATCGAACGACACAGAACGATCTCGAACGGGCGGGCGCTTCGGAAGAGATGCTCGCTTTGTACGCAGAATTACGGGAGGAGGCGCTGCTCCTCCCGAGTGCTGTTTGAGGCGATCGGCTACGGTTCCATCTCCAGCGCGATCCGCATTTTGACCGTCTGCGGTTTTCGCTCCCAATGCCAGACGAAGTCGGCACGCTCCGATACCAGAGCCAGCGAGGCAAGCGTTCGCTTGTCGCGGTCGGCTTGGGCGATCCCCACAAAATGAGCGGTTATCTGCCCTTCCGTCGGTCTGCCGATTGGAAAGGACATCTCCAGATCGCCGGACAACTCGATACGGGCCTCTTTCTCGGACCCAGCGAGGAGCTTGGCCGTCAGCGTCGCTTTCTTTAATTTGGAATCCGAGGTCTTCCAGTACGGCCCCGGTGGATAGCCGTACTGAAACAGCTTGCCGGCGATCTTTTCGGGGATCGTCCAGGTCGCATCCGCTTTCGCGTCGGCGGGAGGCAAGAACGCCTGCAACTCCTCGCCCGTCAATTCCACGCGATCGTTGCTCACGCCTCGATTGTCGCCCTTGGCATCGACGCGCGTCCAAATGTGGATAAATCGCCCCTCTTTTGTCTTTGGTTTTGCGTCGTGCTTTTCGGCGGCGCTGGCTCGAATCGCCTCGGCGTCGCGCGGCTTGAGCTTTTGCTCTTCGACGATCTTTTGCAGAAACGGCAGGAGATTCTCAGCCTTATACGCCTTCTGCACGCGCTGGGTGGCCAACACGTCGCCGTTGGGCGCGACCACGAACACGCACACCGCGCCGCCTTCCATTTTCCGCCGTGCCCGTTCGGTGTCGAGGCGTTCGAGTTCCGCCTGTTCGTCGCCGCTTCGCTTGTCGCGCTGGTAGTCGTCGCGCGACAGCCAGACCGGCACGAAATACTGGGTGATGATCTCGATGATACGCGGGTCGGAGAGTGAACTCACTCTCATGTCGCGCGCGCCGTTTCAGCACCGCCCCGTCTCGATGTTGCCGTCGTGCGTGAACAGAAAAAGAGGCTGCTTCTCTCGTTCGCCGATGCGCCGGGCCGGCATCAGCGACGAAGTCCAGGGGATTTTGCGCCAGGCGTTGGTATCGCTGCCCTTAATGGCGTCGATGCGTTTGGAAATGGGATCGACCTCGCGTTGGTCGGCGGACGCTGTCAGGACGGCCAGCGCCGCAAGGGCGAGGACACTCGCTCGAAACTTCATGGTCGCCTCCTTGTCGTAAAGATGGGGAACGACGTGTTATACCCCAAGGAACCGAAAGGATGCCAGCCGATCTTGCATCGCCGACCGGGAGAAGCTATGAGCCACGCTTATCCGAAACGGGAGGATGTCCATGTCGCGGCGAATAATTGCAAGGTTATCGCTGGGTAGCATCGTGGCGTTACTGACGGCGGCGGGAACATGCCGGGCCGAACTCGTGTGTTCGGAGTCGGTGGTCGACAAGGGCGAGACGCGCAGCGGCGTGCCGTTGTCCCATCGATTCACCTTCGTCAATCGCGGGGCCAACCCCGTCGAGATTACCGACGTTCGTCCGAGCTGCGGGTGTCTGGCTCCGAAGTTGGAACGCCGCATCGTGCCGCCGGGAGAGTCGGGCGAACTCTTGCTTGAAATCAACACTTTGACGCAGCCGGACGGGGAAAACGGCTGGCGCGCCACCTTGCGCTACAAGGACGGCGCGGGCGAACGAGAACTGCCGCTCTACGTCCGCGCCCGCGTCGTCCGCGAAATCGGGGTAGAACCGCCCGCGCTGGCCATCTACACCGATTCGTCGCTGGGCCATGAAATCGCGGTGATCGATCGGCGAACGGAGCCGTTGATGGTGCGGGCCGTAGTGGCCTCGTCGCCGCACGTTCGCACGCATTTGGGCGAACTCAAACGCGATGCCGCCGGTCGTTGGCGGCGGTCGATTCGAGTGGAAGTGTTGGCCGACTGTCCCGAAGGAACCCACGAGGAGACGCTGCGCATCTGCACCTCCGATGCGCTCTACACCGAACTGAAGGTCCCGTTCACGATCGTCAAGCGCGCCCGACTCCAGACGAGCGCCGCCCCCGCTTCGGTGGTGCTGACGGCGACGGGCAATGAACCCCTGCCGTCCCGCGTCGTGTTGTTGAGCGCGGCGGACGACCGCGAAGTTCGCATCGACCGAGTCGAGACGGATCACCCGGCGGTCGAATGCCGTTGGGCACAAGGTCCGGGACATCAGGCGACGCTGAAAATCCGCGTCGAACGCGGCCGCATAACCGGCGACCGCCTCCGCGCGTTCGTCCGCGTCCACCTCGGCCAACCGGCGGAGACGATCCTTATCCCCGTTAGCTGCCTGCTTCGCTAACGCGCGCTGAAACGATGGCGACATCCTTGGTGGGCACGTTCTCATGGGGACCGCGTCGCCCGGTCGCTACCGCCTTGATCTTGTCCACCACATCCATGCCGGACACCACTTTGCCGAACACGCAGTACGGCGAACGGCGGTCGTCCAAGCCGCTGTTGTCCACCACGTTGATGAAGAATTGCGCCGTGGCGCTGTGCAGATCGTTGGTGCGCGCCATGGCGATGGTTCCGCGCGCGTTCGACAGGCCGTTGGGCGCTTCGTTGCGGATGGGATCTTTGGGCTTTTTCTGCTTCAGACCCGGTTCAAATCCGCCGCCTTGAATCATGAAGTTGGGAATGACGCGATGAAAGATCGTGCCGTCGAAGAAGCCGTCTTCAACGTAGGAAAGGAAGTTGGCCACTGTCTCGGGCGCTTTGTCGGCGTCCAGCTCCAACTCGATGGCTCCGAGCGACGTTTCGAGAACGACCAAGGTAGCGGGCATGAATCCGCCCTCCAAACAAATAAGCACATCACGGATGGGTAAAGAAATCTATTTCCTGTCGGCGCGGCGAATGGATTTGATGGTAACCTCCTCGGCCGGTACGTCGCCCATGACGGGTTGCCCTTGGATGGTGATTTCCTTCGTTGTCACTTTCTTGATTTTATCCACCACGTCCATGCCTTCGATGACCTTGCCGAACACGCAGTAGCGCGGCCGGTCGAGTTTGCCGCTGTTGTCCACGGTGTTGATGAAGAACTGCGCCGTGGCGCTATCGAGGGCGCTGGTGCGCGCCATGGCGATGGTGCCGCGCGTGTTCGACAAACCGTTGGGCGATTCGTTCTTGATGGGATCGCGCGTCTTTTTTTGCTTGCCCTTGAGGCCTTCGATGGACGTAACGTCTTTCAGTCCTGGCTCGAAACCGCCGCCCTGGATCATGAAATCTTCGATGACGCGGTGGAAAATCGTTTTGTCGTAAAACTTATCGTCCACATAGGTGAGAAAATTCTTGACCGTAATCGGCGCGTGGCCGTCATCGAGTTCGACCTTGATTGCGCCCATCGACGTGTCGATGATGACGACCGGCATTTTGGCCTCGCCGCTCGCCTTGTCGGACTTCTTTTCATCCGCCACGCCGCTTCGATCCTCGGCGCAGGCAACGATGACGAGGGAGACGAGTGCCACGGTAAGAACGAGGTAACGCCGCATGTTGAAAGTCTCCTAACGAGGGATGGTTCGGCTCGGCCGCATCCAACAACTTCGGTTGGCCGCGACGCGAAGCGGAGCGCGTGTCGCTCACGCGCTCCGCTTCGCGTCGCGGCTCACCGATAGGATACGAACCGGCGCGGCTGAAAGAATAGGCAGCGCGATTTAGCTCTTCCGCCGGCGCAACAGTAATCCGAGAGGCAACATGCCGATGCCGGCGAGGACCAAGCCCGAAGGTTCGGGTGTCGTCGAAGCGGTGATGGGTCCGGACGAGGGATCGTTAACGGTGAACCCAAGATGGGCGTGGGGATAGAACCAGGGTGCGGTATGAACATTGTCGGACGCGAAATTGACCATATATTGGTTGCTGCCGAACGTGGCGATCTGCTGGCCGTAGGATCGAAAGTCCAGATTCGAGCCGGACCAGGACAACTTTCCGGAGAGATAGCCCAGATGCAGCGTCTCGGTCGTTTTGGTTCCGCTCGACGTGGTATCGGTCAGCGTCAGATTCAGGCCGACGTTGGGGATTTTTTCTCCCCCAAATGAAGGAGGAAAATCGGAGGCAAACACGTTGGTTCCGATCTGAGCGGGCGTGGTCGTCACCGATGCGGGCAGAACCCCTTTATTGTTACTCAAACGGAGAATGCCGTCGTCGCTATCGCGGTGCATCAGGGGATTGACCCGCTCCCCTTCCGCGAGCCAGAAACGGTAGGTGATTTTGTCGGCGCGCGCGGCGGAACCGACGGCCAAACAGCACGCGGTCGCCAAACAGAAAACGGTTGCGCGTAGATTGAGAGACATCCTTGCCCTCCTAAGGAATCGCGTCGCGCCGTCGTTCGGCGAGACACCACCAAATTTGCTCTCCTCGGCGATGGAAGTGGGATGTTAATGAAAAATGCTTCGTCCTGTCAACACGGGTTAAGCGGGCAGATCGTTCAAACTGGCGCTACCGGACAAGACGGGCGAGGTTGGGACGCAAGTCCCCACGATCGGCGCAAGCGCGGCTCGACCGTGAGAGATTCTATTCGCCCCCAGCGCGCGATTGCTTCGACCGCACTCGCCGCACGCACGCCAGCAAGAACTCGCAGTCCTTCCGATTCCAGTCCTTTTGCAATTCGGCGGCTTGCTCGTAATACTCGATGGACCGCTCCCACTCGCCTTCCCGTTCGTGCAGAGCCGCTTGGTTGCGAAGGTCGTAGGATCGCACTCGGTCGAATTCCGCCAAGATCAACAGAAAGTTCGCCTCGGCCTTATGGGCTGTCATGTGGTGTTCGCGTTGAAGATACGCGATCCCGGCGGCAATCGCACTCTTTTTCTCCTCCGCATTGGCCTCGCGCTCGTTGGAGAGATGTTGGGAGTAAATCTGCAAGGCTCCTTGATACCGAGCGTCCTTGAGAAGTCTTTTCGTGCGCGCGGGGGCAGACCGATAGATCGAGACTCCGATGGCGAAGCCGATGACCGCGGCGGTCAACGATGCGAAAGGGATGCGATAGGCCAGAGGTTTGCCCAGAGAATCGTACTTCTCCCTGCCGATCAGCTGGACGATTTCCTCGTCGGTGACATTGAGATAGCGTCGGCCCTGGTAGAGGACGTACTTTCCATCCCACGACCAGAAGTTAAACTCCTCGTCGAACACGGAGAAGTGTTGATAGAAGAAGCCCACGGCCAGATCGAATTGCGTCTGCTGGCGCAGCTCCGCGCGCACCTCCGGCGGTAAATCGCAGACGTGAACGAGTGCTTCTCCCGTTCCAAAGGGGATAGCCTTTTGATCCCTCGCCCGTGCGGTACTCGTCAAGCAGGGCAGCACGAGAATAGCGGCGGCGAGCAATTGAGGCTTCATCGCAGACCTCTACTTTTTTCAGAGTAAGATCGTCGCGCGCGAAAAAAGTGAACGAAAAAACTTCTCCCACGCCACTATTAACAGTACAGCGCTACTCTAGCGAAGCGGACACTTTCCCCCCTTCTCCCCTGTACTCAGGGGAGAGGGGTCGGGGGTGAGGGGTGAGCGACGGAACACGACGTCGAAGCTGCTTTTTCCCCCCAAACCCCTCAACCCCTTTCCCCCCCTGAGTACACGGGGAGAGGGGAGTAGCGTTGTACGGTTAAGATAGCGACTAACGCCTCCCTTGCGAAAGAGAGACCCGCAATGCGTTTAACCCTACGAACCTTATTGGCCTACCTCGACGACACGCTGGAACCGCTGGAGATCAAAGCGATAGGGCAGAAGGTTTCCGAGAGCGAGACGGCGCAGGAGCTGATCGCCCGCATCAAACAAGTGACGAGACGGCGGCGCATCACCACCCCGCCGGCGAGCGGCCCAAATGCGTTCGATGCGAACGTGGTTGCGGAATATCTCGACAGCGAACTGTCGTCCGAGCAGATTTCCGAGTTGGAGAAGATCTGTTTGGAATCGGACGTACATTTGGCCGAGGTTGCCTCGTGCCATCAGATTTTGACCTTGGTGTTGGGCGAGCCGTCGTCGGTGCCGCCGACGGCCAAGGAGCGCATGTACGGTCTCGTTCACGGCAAAGAGGCGATCCACTCGCGCAAGGCGGCCTCGAAGGGCGGAGCGGATTCGTCGCCGTCCTCGGCCGATGCCGAAGCGGACGAGGTGTTTCTGCTCGGATTGCCGTTCTATCGCCGAGGCAGTTGGTTGCGCTGGGGCTTGCCGTTGGCTGCCGTCGTGCTGTTCGTCATCGTCGGCGTGGCGCTTTGGCAATTGATCTCCGGCGACAACCAGACGCGCCAAGTGGCACAGAATTTAAACGGCAAAACGGAGCCGCTAGACTCCGGGGAGAAAAACAACGGCAAATCGCCGGAGAAGGACGACGGCGACAAGACGGGGAAGCCCGCCGAACCTCCCAGCCCAAAACCCGATAAATCGACCGCGAAAATCCCAGACGAGAAGTCGCCCTCAACCGAGAAGAAGCCGACTCCGACCGAAACCGAGAAACCGGATAAGACTCTGCCCAAGGAAAAACCCCTGGAGACAAGTCCGGATAAAGACCCGGTCGCTCCTCCCACTCCAGCCTTCGCGAGCCGGGACGCGCCGCCGCGAGGCGAACGGGTCGAAGTCGGCAAATATCACATTTCCGATCTTGGACCGCAGAGTTTGTTGGTGTATCGAGAGAAGGACGACTGGAAGCGCGTTCTGCCGGGCTCGGGGGTGTTCAGCCACGATCTGCTCGTGAGTTTGCCCGGTTATGCCAGTGAAATACGGCTCAACTGCGGCATTCATCTGTTGCTGCGCGGGCATCTCCCCGAATTCACGCCGGTCGAGGACGATCCGAAGCTGCGCGACAAGCCCAATCCGATGCACTATCTCCAAGAATGCGCCGTCACGCTGCACAAGCCCGCCGGCGTCGATGTCGATCTAACATTGCATCGCGGCCGGCTTTTCGTCTCGAACCATACCTTGAAACAGCCCGGCGCACTGACGACGCGGCTGCGCTTCGTGAGCAATCAAGTCTGGGATCTGACCCTGCAACCGGAGGCGGAAGCCATCGTCGAGTTGATTAAACACCACGTCGGCGGCGTTCCGATTTCGACCGTGCAACTCTGTCTCCTCCAAGGCAACGCGACGTTGACGCTCGCCAACGACCAACGGCCGCTCTCGGTTCCCGGTCTAGCCTATTTCAATTGGGACAACGCCCATCCACCTTCCAACTATTTCGCCACTCCTATCACGAAGCAGCAGCGCGACGCGATGGTCCGTAAGGAGTTCGCCAAGCGACCGACGGTCGGTTTGTCCGCCGACGCTCCCGGCATGGAACGCTCCTTGAAGGCCATCCATCAATTGATGACCGTCGATCGAACGCCGACCGCCGCCCTCGAGGGCGTCCTCGATAAAGCGGGAAAGCAATACCCCTACGAGCATCGCTTGGCCATCTACTGCCTCGGCGCGTTGGATGAGATCGGCGAGTTGCTGAATATCTTGAGCAAAGGCGATGTGGTCAATTCTCCCGATCGTCTCTGGGTCATCGTGGCGTTGCGGCGTTGGCTGGACCGCGATCCGCAACAGAGTCAGAAACTCTACGATCCCGACACGCGCAAAGGAATCTTGATCGAACAGCTCTCGTACACCACCGAGCAGTCGCAGCGCGTTGTGGACCTTCTGCGCGATCCCTCGGTCGAGCAGATCTTCACCTCGAAGGAATACTACGAGGAACTGGCCGGCGACTTGACGAGCGAGCGCGTGCCGATCGCGGAGTTGGCGCGCTGGCGGCTGAACGGGTTGGCCGTCGGAATGTTTCAACTCGATCTGCCGCGACTCAAAGCCTTTAATGCCGCCATACCCAGCGAAATGCGCAAACCGGCGATGGACGAAGTCAACTCCGCGATTCGAGACGGCAAGCTACCGCCGCCGGACCCTCGCAACGGCACACCAGGCGTCGGGGGGCGGACCAACCCGAAAGGCGGCGGCACGAAACAACCCAAACCCTAGCCGATCTCGCTCGAGTTGATCTTGTCGGCGAACGCGATTCTTGTTGTTATCGCCTCCCCGCGCGGCTGGCCCCGTCTGCGCGAGGGAGGAACAAGGACCGTATGCGAACACGCATTCTCGATCTCGATGGCGGCGTCCGGCGACAAGTCGCTCTGTTGCGGCGAACGCGAGCCGAGGTTATTCCCCTGGGCGATTGGGGACCGCGGATTCGACTTGCCTGCTCGCACGGAGCGTTCGCTCGATTTGAAAGCCGACTTGCGCAACTCACCGGTGACAATCGAGAGTCCGAACGCTGCCTAAACTTTGTCGGATCGGGAGACTTCCATCACGTCAGCTTAGCACTCCTGCGCCGCTTACGCGGTCCTTTTAACTTATTGGTCCTCGACAAACATCCCGATTGGATGCGCGGCGTGCCTCTGTTGCATTGTGGCACTTGGCTGTGGCACGCCGCCCAGCTTCCGGGTTTGCAGCGTATCTATCATCTCGGCGGTGCGATGGATTTCGACAACGCCTATCGCTGGCTGGCACCTTGGCCGCTCCTCCGCTCCGGCAAGCTCGTTGTCGCTCCCGCGCTCCACAGTTTCAGAGGGCGATGGTGGAAGAAGATTCGCCATTCCCCGCTGAGGCGAAGTCCCGAACGTCCACTCTCGCGCGCCGACCTCGAAGACTGGCTGGCTCCCCATCACGCGGATCTCGCCTCGTGGCCGTTGTACATATCCTTGGATAAGGATGTACTCTCCGCCCACGACGCCGCGGT
Organism: Planctomycetota bacterium; assembly: GCA_021807595.1. Classification (GTDB taxonomy): domain Bacteria; phylum Planctomycetota; class Planctomycetia; order Gemmatales; family Gemmataceae; genus JAJPHU01. Next base: position 36,721 of record JAKBCS010000022.1, read on the forward strand.
CAATTGGGACTCCGGCTATCTCCGCGTTCCCGAGGTATTCGTCATCCTCGATGCCTTCCTCGACGCGGCGAACGAGCGGTTGGAGGGGATGGATGTGGTCGGCGATTGGTCGCCGATTCGGGTGAACGGCTGGCTGCGTCGCTTTTTGGACTGGAGCGAACATCCGCCGTTGTGCGTCGGACCCAATGAGGCAACACGATGCAATGAAGGGATGAACCTTCGCCTGTACGAACGCCTCTCGCATGGGGGGCTGCATACGAGGCAGTTGACCCGCGCCGCATGACGCGCCGCCCCGCAGCGCCTGAAACGAAAAGTCGAGCAGGCGCTGCGAACCTATCGGATCAACACTTGCGGAGAACGCCAACCAACACGCCGAGGATGCACGATTGCGAACGCGGATCGACGTAGATCGGCTGCATTTTGCCGTTGGCCGGTTCCAGACGCACTTGTCCCTTGTCGCGGTAGAAGCGCTTCAACGTCACTTCGTTGTCGATCATCGCCACCACGCGCGCACCGTTTTCCGCCGTCGATTGTTTGTGAATCACCACGAAATCGCCGTCGTCGATGTGATCCTCGATCATCGATTCGCCGCGCACGCGCAAGGCATAATTATCGGGTCCGCAGAACAGGTTGCTGAAATCGAGATAGTCCTCTTCCACGATGGCTTCCGTCGGCGTACCGGCGGCGACGGAACCGACCAACGGCAATTCCGCTCCGGGCGGCCGGTGATCGACCAGCTGAATCGCCCGCGCCGATTTGCCCTTGCGCAGAATCAAGCCCTTGCTCACCAGGGCGTTCAAATGGCACATGACGCCGTTGGGCGATTTGATTTCGAAGGCCTCGCCGATCTCGCGCACCGTTGGCCCGTACCCGCGCGATTCGATCTTGTGCTTGATAAACTTATAGATTTTCAGTTGCTTCGAGGTTAACTTGGTTAGGTCGGCCACGATTCGGTCCTCCTTCAAAAATGCTGTGGAGCGCAAATTATGTTTCGGGGTCGCTCGACCCGTTGCCCTCACGTCGCGTCGCCTTCGACCTGCCTCGCCCTTTCGGATTTCCAGCTGGAAAACGCCTCGGATTCCAGCTGAGAGAGGCAAGCTGCTTGTCTCGTCCAGAAATCTGTACCTTAGTATATTAGACGAACGTACACAAAGAAAGAGATTTTTTGGAATCGCGAAAGGAATTCGTGTATGGTCAAGCAAGGGGGCACTCATCGTCGGGGAGAGCAAGGGATGACCTCATCGTCGCCGTCGCCGGCGTGGTTTGTACCGACGCTGGAAACCCTGTTGGCTCGACGCGATTTACCTGCCGTTCAAATGTGTCAGATGATGCACGACCTCTTGAACGGGTCATGCGGCGAAGTCGAAACGGCGGCGCTGTTGACGGCGTTGCACGCGAAAGGTGAAACGGCGGACGAGTTGGCGGCGGCCGCGTCCGTGCTGCGCGAGTATTGCCTGCCTCTGGCCGCGGGGCGAGACGACGTTCTCGACACCTGCGGCACGGGCGGCGACGGCAGCCGAACATTCAACATCAGCACCGCGACAGCATTCGTCGCCGCCGCCGTTGGGGTTCCGGTGGTAAAGCACGGCAACCGCGCCGTCTCCAGCCGCAGCGGCAGCGCCGACGTGTTGACCGCGCTGGGCGTGCGCGTCGAGTTGGATGCGGCCAGGGCGCGAACGTGTCTCGATCGAACCGGCATGGCGTTCTGCCTGGCCCCCTTGTTCCATCCGCGCATGGCCCGCATCGGCGAGGTAAGAAAGCGATTGGGCGTGCGAACGCTCTTCAATTGTTTGGGACCGCTGGCCAATCCGGCGGGAGCGGCCTATCAACTTCTCGGAGTGGGGCGCGTGGAGTGGCTCGATTGCTTGGCAGCCGCGCTGATTCGATTAGGCACGCGCCGCGCGATCTTAGTCTGTGGCCGAGATGGACTCGACGAAGTGAGCCTGTCGGGGCCGACTTTAGTGCGCGAGGTGACGGCGGGACAGACGATCGCCCACGAGTGGACGCCGGACGATTTCGGTCTCGCGCCGTGCCAGATCGAGGAACTCCGGGTGGAGGGGCCAGACGAAAGTGCCGCCGTCATTCGAGCCGTCTTCCGAGGCGAGGAAGGTGCCCCTCGAAGGGTCGTCTTGGCCAACACGGCGGCGGCATTGATGGCGGCGGAGCGAGTCGCCTCGTTACGCGAAGGTGTGAAACAAGCTGCCGCGGCGATTGCCGACGGAAGAGCCTGGAACGTGTTAAACGAACTCATCGTCCAATCGAACAGCTGAGACAAGACGACGGAACCGCAAGTCGACTCGAACACAGTGACTTGGACGCCCTGAAGAAGGACTGCTTGAAATGGCACGCAAGCTGATTATCGTCACGGATACGGGCATCGACGGGGCGTTTGCCGTCGCACTAGCCTTGAACGACCCGGACCTCGATCTCATTGGATTGGCCGCTACGGCGGGGAACGTCAGCTCCGAGCAAGCGACGCGCAACGTCCACTCGCTCATCGGGCTATTCGATGCACCGCGCTGGCCGCGCCTGGGGGCCGCACTGCCGGCCGATTACGGCATCGACGCGGTCAAGCTGCACGGCATCGGAGGATTTGGCGGCGTCGATCTCCCCTGCGCCCAGTTGCACCATCCGCATCCTAGCGATAAACTTCTCCTCGATTTAATTCATCTGCATCCCAAAGAAACGACCGTTGTATTGATGGGACCGGCTACGACCTTCGCCCGCGCGCTAGACCGCGATGCGGATATGGCCAAGTCGATCGAACGACTTATCGTCGTCGGCGGCAGCTGGCAAGAACCCGGCGACGCCTCGGCCGTCGCCGAATTTCATTTCTTCTGCGATCCCTTGGCCGCGCGTCAGGTGCTGCGCTGCGACGCGCCCATCACCCTCCTTCCCTTGGACGCGACGCGAAAAATGTTGTTCGCGCCGACGGAGTTGTTATCGCTGCCGGAGTCGGGGTCCAGAACGACCCAATTTCTAAGGCAAATCGTTCCTCAAGGCATAGCCGGGGCGGCCAGTTTGTTCGGCATCGAAGGCTTTTACTTGCAGGATGTTCTCGGTCTGCTCCCTTTGGTATTACCGGAGGCGTTGACGACAAAAACGGTCTCCGTCGATGTCGAGACGCAGGGCGAATTGACGCGTGGCATGAGCGTATTCGATCTGCGTTGGGGTACGGACAGCGAATCGAACCTCGAGTTGGTGACCGGGGTCGACGTATCGGCGGCGAAGAAGTACGTTCAGCGTATTTTGAGTTTGCAATAGAAGAGAAGAGAAAACGGATAGGAAGCGGGGGGGGTAAAAAGGTAACGGCCCTTCAGATTGCTCTGAAGGGCCGTTATAAAATCCCGGCGATAACCTACTCTCGCCCGCGAAGGACTACCATTGGCCCTGGATGCTTAACGGCCGTGTTCGGAATGGGAACGGGTGTGACCATCCAGGTATGTTCACCGAGAAAGCTCATAATTTTATCCCTTGCGGTCGAGCATGTATGACATGCTGGATCCACATGGGATAAAATGGTTGTATAAAGATGGCAGGGTAAGTAATTGCATTATCGCATGATCCTGAGTGATCGAGAAAAGGATCAATGCGGCGAAGCGTTCGGCTGTTAGTATCGGTCAGCTGAGACGATTGCTCGCCTTACACCTCCGACCTATCTACCTGGTGGTCTTCCAGGAGCCTTCGTCCCAAAGGGACAGGAAACCTTGTCTTGCAGGGGGTTTCACGCTTAGATGCCTTCAGCGTTTATCCGGGCCGTACATAGCTACCCAGCGCTGCCGTTAGCACGACAACTGGAACACCAGGGGTACGTCCTTCCCAATCCTCTCGTACTAGGGAAAAAGCTGCGCAAGTTTCCTACGCCCACAACAGATAGGGACCGACCTGTCTCACGACGGTCTAAACCCAGCTCACGTACCGCTTTCATTGGCGAACAGCCAAACCCTTGGGAGCTTCTCCACCCCCAGGATGCGATGAGCCGACATCGAGGTGCCAAACCTCCCCGCCGCTGTGAACGCTCAGGGGAGATAAGCCTGTTATCCCCGGAGTACCTTTTATCTGTTGAGCGACGGCCTTTCCATCCAGCACCGCCGGATCACTAAGTCCTGCTTTCGCACCTGCTCGTCTTATGGGACTCGCAGTCAAGCACCCTTCTACCTTTACGCTCGAAACCCGATTGCCGACCGGGTTGAGGGTACCTTGGAACTCCTCCGTTACCTTTTAGGAGGAGACCGCCCCAGTCAAACTGCCCACTTAGCACTGTCCGCCGCCCGGATTCACGGGTCGGGGTTAGAATTCAAGCACAACAAGGGTGGTGTTTCATTTGTCGGCTCCTCCGGTGCCGGAACACCGAAATTACAGCCTCCCACCTACACTACGCATGCTGGGCCTAAACCCAATACTAAGCTACAGTAAAGGTTCACGGGGTCTTTCCGTCTAGTTGCGGGTATGTTGCATCTTCACAACAACTACAGTTTCACCGAGTCGCTCGTGGAGACAGTGATCCGGTCGTTACGCCATTCATGCAGGTCGGAACTTACCCGACAAGGAACTTCGCTACCTTAGGACCGTCATAGTTACGGCCGCCGTTTACCGGAGCTTCGGTTGCGAGCTTCACGGAGTTACCCCCGCTAACCCTCTTCCTTAACTTACCGGCACCGGGCAGGCGTCAGTCTCTATACATCCTCTTACGAGTTGGCAGAGACCTGTGTTTTTAGTAAACAGTCGCCAGATCCCTTTCACTGCGGCCCCCCGGCCCTGTTACAAGCCAAGGGGCACCCCTTATCCCGAAGTTACGGGGTTAATTTGCCGAGTTCCTTCACGAGCGTTCTCTCGAGCGCCTGAGAATCTTCATCTCGCCTACCTGTGTCAGTTTTAGTACGGGCATCCGCTTCGTAGCCACTTGGCTTTTCTTGTCTGTCTATCCAATGACTTCGGAATCGTAAATGTCCTCGCCCTTGCGGGACGGCCCAATCTAACGGGCCGATCACTTTCAAGCCAGCGTCACAAATGGCATCAAACCTACGCGGATGGTGCCGGAATATTAACCGGCCGTCCATCGACTACGCCTTTCGGCCTCGCCTTAGGGTCCGACTAACCCTGGGCGGATTTACCTTCCCCAGGAAACCTTAGGCTTTCGGCGAACGGGATTCTCACCCGTTTTAGCGTTACTCGTTCCGGCATAATCACTTGCACTTCGTCCAGGGTTCGTTATCCGTACCCCTTCGCTCTATGGTGCAACGCTCTCCTACCGTAGTATTACTACTACCCGCCGCTTCGGTAACATGCTTAGTCCCGTTCATTATCGGCGCAGGACTCCTCGACCAGTAAGCTATTACGCACTTTTGAAATGATGGCTGCTTCTAAGCCAACATCCTGGCTGTCACGGGAGTCCAACTTCCTTTCGCACTGAGCATGTTTGAGGGACCTTAGCGGGCGATCTGGGTTGTTCCCCTCTCGACGACGAAGCTTATCCCTCGCCGTCTAGCTGCCTCGACTTGGTACACAGGTATTCGGAGTTTGGTTCCGAAGGGTAGCCGGGTAGGCCCCCTATCGGATTCAGTCGCTCTACCCCCTGTGGCAACTATCGAGACGTTAACCCTAAAGTTATTTCGGAGAGAACGAGCTATCTCCACGTTTGATGATACTTTCAATCCTCCACACAGGTCATCCCCTAGTTTTTCAACACTAGTGAGTTCGGACCTCCATGAGGTATTACCCTCACTTCATCCTGCCCATGCGTAGTTCACGTGGTTTCGCGTCTACCGCCACCAACTTATTCGCCCTATTCAGACTCGCTTTCGCTTCGGCTCCGCCGCAGAACGGCTTAACCTGGCTGATGACGGTAAGTCGCCGGATCATTATGCAAAAGGCACGCCGTCACCCGGGGGTTGCCCCCACTGGGCTTCGACCGCTTGTAGGCATGTGGTTTCAGGTTCACTATCCTCCCCTTGTCGGGGTTCTTCCCATCTTTCGCTCGCGCTACTGGGTTCGCTATCGGTCGCCAGGGAGTACTTAGCCTTGCGGGATGGACCCCGCAGATTCAGACCGACTTTCACGTGTTCGGTCCTACTCAGGTGCCGGCTCGCACGCCTTCTCCTGCCGTCTACGGGACTTTCACCCTCTACGGTCGCCCATTCCAGAGCGTTGAACTAGGTTACAAGCGCGCTAAATGCCGGTCCTACAACCCCAATCGGACGAGTCCGATTGGTTTGGGCTATTCCGCTTTCGCTCGCCGCTACTGACGGAGTCGCTTTTGCTTTCTTTTCCTCCGGGTAATGAGATGTTTCAGTTCCCCGGGTTCGCCACGGACACCTATGGATTCAGTGGCCGTTCATTCGGGTACCCCGGCATCAATGCTTGTTTGACAGCTACGCCGGGATTATCGCAGTCTTCCACGCCCTTCTTCGCCTTCTGGCGCCAAGACATCCCCCACATGCCCTTAGTAGCTTGGCCGCATTGATCCCGTCCTCGACCTCGATTGCTCAAGGTTGTTGAAGCCGGTATCACTTCCAAGTCACTAATCCCGTCCGCCGCATGATTCGCGTGCGTCGGGAAAGAGTAACGATCCTTCAATCTCTACTCTCAGGTCTCATGCAGAGTTCGCAAGATACGCTGTCACGGTCGGCTTACGCTTCCCGTGACTTCGTTGCTTGTGAAATTGCAACTACTTACCGCTGCCAAATTGTCAAAGAACTTCACTTCCGGTCCATAGCGACCGTCGTGTCTTTCGTGCGGAGTTAGACGCCTCCGATGCACGAAGGATTCATGTTTTTTACACCGTCCCCCCTGCGCGACAAGATCGACGTCAAAAAAAATCCAACCGGGGTCGATTTCGCTCGTCTCGCTGGGCGCAAATTGGGCCAAATTTCCCTGCAATCTCACACGCGCCCATACAGATACTCGTTCAGCAGAAAAATTGTCTGCTCTTGATGCGCCACCTGGAAGGCGTTCAAATCTCCGATGGAAACGACCCCCAGTAAGCGCTCCGCGTCGTCCACCACGGGTAGATGGCGAATGCGGCGATTCTTCATCGCGCCGCGCGCCTCTTCCAAGGTGGTGTCCGCCGTGCAGCACGCCACCTCCCTCGTCATCACCTCATTCACTAGGGTGGAGGCGGGATCGCGTCCCTCGGCCACGACGCGCTGCAGCACGTCGCGCTCACTGAACATCCCGGCGATACGATCCCTGTCCAGAACCAGAACCGCGCCGATGTTGTGTTCGGCCATGTACCGAGCGGCTTGCGCCACGGTGGATTCCTCGTCGAGCGACCAAACTTGATTACCCTTTTTGGAAAGAATGTCGCGGACAATCGCCATGTTGATGCTCCTTTGTGCGGGATTCTGAATCGAGGGCGCGTCTCGTCGGCGGGATGCGCCGAATACGCGACGAACCGTTTCGTGGAAAGGGATTCCTAAGTTTATCGCGTCTCCCGGCCCGTTACAATCTTTTATTGGAGCGATTGTGCGGATTGCGCCGCCGGTAGCGAGGGGGTGGAGTAAGATTCCGGAGATTTGAGGAATTCGTGTTGTACTCCGGCGCGAAGATCGGGAAAATAGAAAAACATTGAGGATGATCCGGATGATAGGAACCACGCCCATGTACCGCCCTCGTGGGTTGGCGGGTTCCCGAGCAGCACCGAACTTCTTTTAGCGAGTACACCTCAAAGAGCGGAGTGGAACAGCTATGGCGAAACACTGCACCGTCTGCAACAAGGAGTACGGAGACGACTTGGCGGCCTGCCCTCACTGCGCAGCCGCGAGAAAGACCCATTTGGCCGGTCGCGTCGAAGATCGAACGACGCAGCTGGCCGATTCCGCCGTCGATTACGATGCCCCCGCGGCGGAACGAACGAGTGGTGAGCCGATCAGCGGCGCATCGGGGGTCGCCTGGTCATCCCTTGTCTCCGAGCCGGCGGACGAACACGTCAAAATCGATTCGCCTTCCGACGCCGATCTGTTGTCGAACGCAGGCGCAGCTGTGACTCACCACGATTTGGTCGGTGAACTGCCTCCCATCGAACCGATTGCCCCCCTCGATGTTGGCGCGGACGAAGAGATGGTCGAACTGGCCGAGACGCCTCCCAAAGCGAGTCATGGGGTCTCGGACTCGGAAGTCGATCTCGGCGCGTCTCCGGTGGAACTGATCGAGGACGGTTCCGGGGCAGTGCTGCACGCCAAGCCACAAGGCGAATCGGACGCGATCGTGGCCGAGTTGGTCGGCGATTCCCTGCATGTCGATGCCGCGAGCGATTCCAGAATGCGTCTGGGCGAACATGCGGGCGAGGAAGCGGCGCTCGACGCGCTCGATGTCTCGGCGGAATCCTCCCTCGTCGATCTGGGCGCGAAGCCGGATGGCGGCAGCGACGATCTGGCGGGGGAGGCAGCGGGGCGTGTCGTCGAGATGGCAGACGGCAGCGGCATCGATCTGGAGGGATTACCCACGCCGACTCCATCCGCTTCCGACCTCCATCCTTCTTCGGAATCGGCGGTCGATCTCGGCTCTCATGCGGAGATTCCCACCTCGTTCGGCGAGGGTAGCGGACCCAAGGTCGGCTCCGGCATTGATGTGGGCGACAGTAACGAGCCGGGAACCATCGATCCGATTAGCGATCTGTCCATGGAAACGATGCTCGCGGAAGGCGCGACCGTCGAGGCTTCCGAAGAGCCGACCGTTGCCGTCGAGGAGGAAGAGGCCGCGGTCGAAGCGGAAGACGAAGAGAAGCCCCAGAAGCCGGCCAAACCGCGGTCGCGCGTTCCGGCGCTCGTCGGCGGAACGTTCCTCGGTATATTGCTCGGCGCGGGCGGACTGATCGGGGCGCGCGTCGGCGGCGTCGATGTTCCGGCGATGATCGGAGTGGCCGAGACAGAGAAAGCCCCCGTCGCTCGTCCCAACAATATCCCCATCGTGCCGCAGGTGACGTTCGATTCGCTCAAAGTCATGGTTCTCAACGGCGATTGGGAAGGCGCGGGCAAGGCCGGAATCGAGACCGCGCCCGCGAGCAAGCCCGACGAGTTGGCAGCCCGCGGCGATTATCGCTTGGGCGCATACCTGCAAAAGGCGGGCAACAAGATCAACCCGCAAGACCCGGCCCTGCAACCGGCGCTACAAGACCTTCAAAAGGCGGCGGAGCAAAACGACGCTTTAGCGATCTACGATCTCGCGTTTATCAAAGAAATGGCCGGTCAACTGCTGCAAGCGCGAGCCGAATACGCCAAAGGCGCGCAGACCTTCCAAGCCGACCCCGTGAAGAAACAGCAATTCGACGCCGCCGTTCAGCGGGTCGATTGGAAGACATCGGCCAAACCTGCCGGCGCGGCACAATTGCTACCCGCGGGCAAGGAGGAGCGCACCGTCCTGTTGGCCTTGCTGCTGATCGGAATGCAACAACCGGGCCAAAACCCGCAACAACCGGCACAGAATCCTCAGCCCCCAGCCCAAGAAGAAACTAAGGAAGCCGGGTTCGACTTCTGGCAGGCCGCCAAACTGGCTCGCGAGGGGAAGTTCGCCGACGCCATTCGCCTGCTCGATCGCGCGCGGGCCCAGCACGACCAAAGAAGGTTTAGCAGACTGCGCAAGGCGCAAAATCCGCTCAGCGATCCGGCGGAAGACATCTTTCTCCGCTGCTGCGATGAACTAAAGCCGTTGTGGCGCATCGAAGATCGCCTGCGCGGCGAGGGCTATCTGACCGAGAAGAACAGTCCGGAAGAAGCGTTTCAGAAGCTCGTGTCGTCGGCCCAGACGAACGCCGCATTGGTCAAGGATACCAACGATCGTCTGTTGGCGGCGAAGCTCATCGCGCCCGGCGACGATTTGAGCAAAGGCGTCGTTCGCCTTATCGACGAAAAGAAGAAAGCCGAGGACAAGGCCGACGATCTGGCCGGGAAGCTCACCAAAGCCCAAGCCGACGGCAAGAAACTGAGCGACGATTTGGCTGCGGCGAAGAAGTCTGTCGCAAGCCTTGAAACCGATTTGACCTCTGCAAAAGAGCAAATTGCCAAGTTGAAGACCGCCAACGGCGAACTCGATGCTGCCTTCAAGAAAATCGTCGCCGAGTTGGCCGCCGCCAAGTTCCTCGATCCCGACGGCAAGCCGAATGTCGTCGACGCCGTCAAGAAAGCCGTCGATGTCGCCAAGATCAAAGATCCCCAAGGGATGCTTCGAGAACAGCGCATGGAGATCGATCGGTTGGCGGCCTCGCTGAAGGACCGTTGGAAGCCGGACGAGATGTTGCCGCTGTGGTTGCTGCTGCTGGACGAAAACAGGGCGCGAGACGACCTGGCCCTTCGAGCCGGCAAGGACGTGGATCGCGTCACCGCCGATAAGACCGCCTCGAAAGCGCGCAAGGGCGAGGCCGCCGTGGTATTGGGACTCGCCCTGCGCAACACCGAGAAGTTTGCCGAGGCGAAAAAGATGCTGGAAGCGGCGCGCGGCTCGGTGGATAAGGGCGAATGGCTCGTTCGCGCCGAAGCCGCTCTGAAAGAGGTTGCCGATCCCGCTGCCTATTTCGGAAAACAAGCGCAGACCCTCTACGACAAAGGCCGCATGGACGAGGCGTTGACCGTGCTGGCGCGGGCCATGACGGTGCTGCCGCCCAACGCGCACGGAAAGCTGTTGGCTAAGCGCAGTTCGATCGAATTGGATGCGGCTCTCTCGAAGGCAAAAGGCAAACTCTCGCCGACCGATCCGTTGCTGGCTGCGGCGCGAAAGGACGCCGCCGAAGCCGTCAAGGCGGGCTTGGCCGAAGGACATTATGCCACCGGACGCATCGCCGAAGAGACGGGGCAAATCAAGGCGGCAATCGCCGGCTACCGGGCTGCCTTGGCCGCCCATTCGGCTCTGGATGCCGAAGGCGCGAGTTATCGCATGGCGTTGGCGCGCGTGCTGATGCAATCGAGCGACGGCAACGCGGCTCAAGCGCCCGGTGGAGCCAAGGTCGGCTATCTCGACCCGGCTCCCTATCCGGCGCGACACCACCAAGACATGCGGCGTCTGGTCTTGATGTTGACGTTTGGGATGCAAGCGCCGCTGTCCGGCGGAGACGATGCCGCAGCCGAAGAGGCGGAAAAACTCGCCGACGAAGTCTTGACGGCCGCGCCGGGAACCGTGCCGTTCAACGTCCGCTCTCAGGCATTGGCCGTTAAAGGACGTTGGAATGCCGCCCTGCAAACCTACGTCGAGGGCGTTCGCCCCATGCTGCCGCGCGAGTACGGCAACGGGCTGATGTATCTGATCCTCAATCATCCGCGACTGAAACGGCCCGACAGCCTGCGCATCCCCAATCCCCAAGAGGCCGAACGCTATTTCGACGAAGGCCTCAATTTCTACTTCGACCACGACTATGCCAACGCCGAAAAGTCGTTCGCTCTGGCCATCGAGAATAACGGCGGCGATGCGCGGTACTTCTACTACTTGGGCCTGTCCAGGCTGGTCCAGAATCGTCGCCGTGATGCCGTCGATGATTTCGACCAAGGCGCGCTGTTGGAGAATCTCAACCGACCGGCCCCCGCCGCCGTCAGCGAATCGTTGGAGCGCGTTCAAGGACCGATGCGCCGCATCCTCAACGATGTCCGTCAACGTCCCGATCGTTAACCATCGTCGGCTGCCGGGTGAGGGTACTCTCACCCGGCAGCTACGCTTACGCTTCGCCGAACTGCCATTGACGCCAAATCCATTCTGCATTCAAATCCGCGTATCCTCTAACTCCACGGAAGGAGATCGATTTATGGCCCGATTGCGATTTTGGAGTGTGGCAGTGCTGGCCCTCGCCTTGACTGGAAACGCCAGCCAGACCGGACGAACCCAACTACCCAGTATGAGTTCGAGCAACTCAACGATGTCGATTCCGAACCAAACGACGGCAAGCCCGGCAGGACCAACCGCTTCGTCAAATTGCTCGTGCGTAATCTACGCTCTCAGCGATCATGGTTTTGATGCCGACCTCGGCAAGTGGATCGCCGAGA
>JAKBCS010000158.1 GCA_021807595.1 Planctomycetota bacterium
CGCTCCCGAAGTTCCCCTGGCGCGGACGACCATTGTGCCTTGCAGCAGCAGCACCGGACAGACTCGCTCGGCCGCTCCCGCGCGCGCCAGATCGCCGGCCAAACTCTGACGGAAAAATCGCGGGGCAATCAGCGCTTCTTCGACCCAGCCGAGTTGATGCAAGGTGCGATCGCGCAGGCTGCCGCGCAGCGAATCGCCGACCAACAGCGCGCCGGTCAGCACGGCGGTGCCGGCCACCACGCCGAGAAAGACGGCGAGGTTGCCGCGCCAGTGAAACAGCAGGTTGCGCAAACGCAGTCGTTTCAGCGTCATGACAATCCCGAACGAATGCGGTTTTCGGGGCCGGTGGATAGCGCTTGCAAACAGCCGTCGTCCACGGTCAGCGCGCGTGGGAACAGTTCGGCTAACTCCGCGCTGTGCGTCACCACCAAGAGGATGTTCCGCTCTTCGCGGTGCAGTTCGAGCAGCAGTTTGCCGATAGACGCGGCGGTGCGGCGGTCGAGGTTGCCGGTCGGTTCGTCGGCCAAAAGCAGAATGGGGCGATGAATGAGCGCGCGGGCCACGGCCACGCGCTGCCGTTCGCCGCCGGACAGTTCCGCCGGGCGATGATCGAGCCGATCGCTTAAACCGACGCGATCGAGCAGTTGCCGCGCCCACGCCTTCATCGCTTCGTGGTCCTCGCGTGCTACCAGCGTGGGAATCAACACATTTTCAAATACCGAACACTGTGGCAACAGGTGATGGTCTTGGAACACGAAGCCGATGTGCCGATTGCGGAAGTCGGCCAATTGTCGTTCGGTCAACGCAAACGGATCGCGTCCTTCCAACCGCACCTCCCCGCGCGTGGGACGATCCAGCGTGCCGAGTAGGTGCAGCAGCGTGCTTTTGCCGGAACCGGATGGCCCCATGATCGCCGCCGACTCGCCGCGTTCCAGATCGAACGACACATCGCGCAACACGGTCAATGCACCGCTGCGCGTCGGATAGTCTTTGGCGAGATGTTCGACGTGGAGGGACATTGGTTCGATTCTTGGTGAAATCGGGTGGGGCAGAGCAACGCGGCGGTTCCGTCTCCATCAATGTAGGCAGCCGCGCGACCGTCTGCCAGAGCAACCCCGCCACGCGCTGCACAACCCCTTTCATCGGAGCCGGAAGCGTAAGCGATGGCGTTCTCCCTTTCTGGGACTCTACACCAAACGCGGTCGGTGGAGTAAGCTAATCACGACATGAATGCGCTTCCGTTTTCCCTCTGGTTGCCTTTGGCTCTGCACGTCCAAGACGGCGTGTTGCTCGCTCCCTGGCTGGCGGGAGGATTCCTCGTGGCCGGGATGCTGGCATTATTTGCCACTTATCGTATCCGCGAAGAAGAGATACCGCGCGTCGCCCTGCTGACCGCCGCCTTCTTCGTGGTCGGCTCGATCCATCTGCCCTTGGGGCCGGTGGCGAGTGTGCATCTGCTGCTGAACGGTTTGGTGGGGGTCGTTTTAGGTCGGCGCGCGCCGTTGGCGATCCTCGTCGGCGTGGCACTCCAAGCGGTGTTCGGACACGGCGGATTTACGACTGTGGGCGTCAATGCCGTGATCCAGATGTTGCCGGCGCTGTTGGCCGCCGGATTGTTCGCCGGGCTGGCGCGTCCCCGTCTCGAGAAGTTTCCCCGCTCCAAGCTCGCTTGGTTGCTGGGGTTCGGAATCGGCTCTCTCTCCGTGTTGGCCGCGTTGTCGTTGGAGGCAGCGGTTCTCCTGTGGGGAGGGGCCGAAGACTGGCGGCAAATCGTGCGGCTGGTGTTCCTCGCCCATCTGGTCGTCGTTGTCGTCGAGGGGATCGTACTGGGATTCACGGTGAGTTTTCTGGCGCGGGTGAAGCCGGAAATGCTCGGTCTGAAAAGCGGATCGGTGGCGTTAGCTGCCGGGTGGACGGCATCCCACCCGGCAGCCAACGCTGTCGGCTCGCCGCCGGTGTTGATGGCTATCGCGGCGTTGTTTGTGGGGGCGAACGCGGCTCAAGCACATCGTTTGAACGCCGATTACTACGTCTTGCCGGATCGTCGAATACGCATCGAGAGCTACTTTCCCGACGATTCGGTTCCGCGAGGCGCTACCGTCGAGGTTCGCCGAAGCGATGGCACGGTGCTGGCCAAAGGGACCACGGACGACAAGGGATGTTTTGTCTTTCGCTTCGAGCAAGCCGAACCGATGGAGGCCACCATCGACGCCGGTGCGGGGCATCGGAAAACCATCCTGATTCCGCGCGAACACTTGGAACAGTACGCAGCGATCCAGCGCGAAACGCCGACCGCGGACGTCGAGCAAGGACCGTTTCGCGGCGTCGAAGCCCACGATTCTTTGCGCGAACAGATCAAGGAAGTTCTCGTCGGCGTCAGTTTCGTACTATCGGTCGCCGCTTTCGCGCTCAGTTGGCGCACTAGCCGACGCATCCGAAACCGTGCGAGCGAATCGTGATCGACGACGAGGGTTATCTTGCATCCAGCGCTGCTTCCCGTAATCTTTTGGTTATCCGTCTGGTCTTTTTGAATGGTCCGATCGTTGTCCAAGAAGGAGTTTTTATGGCTCGAACCGATAAGAAGATGGCACGCAAGCGACGGCGCATCCGCAACAAACGACTGCGTCATATGAAGCCGATGAAGAAAGCCTGGAAAATTGCGTAAAGCAAGCGCAATCACCGGCCCGAAGCGTCGCCAAGCCGCCTTGCTCTCGCCGCCGATCCCTGATATGTCGCCCTACGGATGGGATTGTCGGCGAGGTCGAGGTTATGCGGAGTCTGCCCTTAGCTCTGGCGTTCGTGTTGGCGGCACTGTCGCTTGGATGTCGCGGCACGCCGTCCGCTTCACCCGATGCGTCCACGTCCACTTCTGCATCTACCTCCACGCCGGCTTCGTTAACCTCTCGGACGCAAAGCACCAAGAGCAAAGCCTCCGGAGCCGTCAAGAAAACGAAACAAGAACTCGCCATCGAAGCCATTCTCAAACGAAGGGGCATGGTTCGCATCGATCCGACTCAATCGCCCAAACCCGTGATTTACGCCGATCTGCACGGCTTCGGCAAGGCATCCGCCGCCCTCGAATCGCTGGCCCCCCTGAAGAAACTGCGCGAGGTGAATTTGCACGCCTCCGATTTCACCGACGCCGATTTGGAGCGCCTGCGCGACCTGCCCGAACTGGTGACGCTCAACCTGTCCGGCACCAAAATCACCGACGCCGGCTTGGCTGTTCTCCTCACTCTGCCCAATCTGCGCGTCCTGAACCTCAATGAAACGGGCATCACCGACGCGGGGCTGCAAACGCTCTCCGGCCTGACGGAGTTGTCGGATCTGTCGCTGTATGGAACGAAGATCACCGACGAAGGTCTGGGACGGCTGAAGAGTATGACCGGGTTGCAAAAGCTCCTGATCGGCGGCAACAAGACCATCACGGATCGCGGCCTGTACGTCCTCGGTACGATGCCACAACTGCGCGATCTCACCGTGCTGTCGAGCCAAGTCACGAAGAACGGCATCGACGACTTGAAAAATAATGCCGTGCAACTCAAAATTACCAATTGAAACGTCCCTCGAACGAGACTCGAACGACATCGGGAGGAAGCGAGCCATGCGTCAAACGCACCGCAAGTGTCTTTTCGTCGTCCCATCTATTCTCCTTTGCCTCGCCGCCACAAGCAGCGCCGCGCCATTTAACGACAAGCAACTCGAAGCCGCCGTACGCGAAGTGCTGCACGAACCGACGGCCGCACTGACCGACGACAAACTGAAAAACGTCTATGTCCTCGAAGCCGACGGCAAGCACATTTCAGACCTTACCGGATTGGACAAGTGTAAAAATATCTCTTTGCTTAAGCTGTCGCACAACGACATCGCCGACGCGAAAGCGCTCAAGGATCTCGTCGCCCTGCAATCGCTCGATCTCGCCCACAACAAGATTGCCGACCTCGCCCCCTTGCGCGGGCTGACAAAACTGCAATATCTGGAATTGTCGAACAATCGAATCGTCAAGGTGGACGAACTCAAGCCGTTGACCGCGCTGTCGGCACTTTACCTCGGCGGCAATAAGATCGTGGACGTGAGTCCGTTGGCCGGAATGACGCGCTTGTCGTCGCTGTATCTGGGGCACAACGAAATCAAGGACGTTGCCGTTCTCAACCAAATCGCGCGCCTGACGACGTTGGAGTTGAGCGAGAATCAGATCGCCGACTTGACGCCGTTGACGAAACAAACCGACTTGAATCTGCTGCTGCTGCAAAAGAACAAAATCACCGACCTGACGCCGTTGGTGAACTGGGCCAAGGCCGACAGCGAAGGACCGCGCCGCTTTGCTCCGTTCTTGCGGCTGTATCTGAAAGACAATCCGCTCTCCAACGACGCGAAGACCAAACAGATCGAGTCGCTGAAAAAGTACGGCGTTCGCATCGAGAATTGAGCGCCTTTCGGAGCCGGAAGCGTTAGCGATAGTTCGCAATGCCGTCGCTTACGCTTCCGGCTCCGATCCGAGAGGCGGTTTGCTCTGGACAGTCTTCCACGCCCCGCGATAGGCTGCGGCCATGGACGCCGAGGAACATCCGGATTATCTCGTCGATCTCGAAACATTCCGCGGACCACTCGATCTGCTTTTGTATCTGGTCAAGCGCGAGGAAGTGGACATCCGCGACATCCCCATTGCGCGCGTCTGCGAACAGTTCAAGGAATATCTGGACGCCATGCAGTTGATCGACGTGGAGCAGGCCGGCGAGTTTCTGGTTGTGGCAGCCACGCTGGTAGAGATCAAGACGCAGATGCTGCTGCCGCGTCCGGAAGAATCGCAAGAGGTCCACGACGATCCGCGCTCGGAATTGGTCAAGCAGTTGATTCAGTACAAGAAGTTCAAGGATGCCGCGACGCAGTTGGAGGCGCGCGCCGAGGAGCAAAGTCAGCGTTTGGCGCGGCAGGCGGCAACGCAACCGGGGACAAGCGCCGCACCGCCGCCGATGAAACCGGTCGAGTTGTGGGATCTCGTCAGCGCTTTCGGACGCCTCATGCGCGAGACGCTGGCGCTGCAGCCGCAAACCATCGCGGTCGATCAGACGCCGCTGCACGTCTACATGGAAATGGTGTGGGAGCGCGTGCGAGCGGAAAAGCGGTTGCCTTTCTCCACGCTGTTCTCGCCGCCGCACACGCGCGGACGGCTCGTGGGCTTGTTCTTGGCCATACTCGAATTGACGAAGATACGCCGCGTCTTGCCCGAACAACTCGAACCGTTCGACGACATCTGGATTTCGTTGAACGATAAGAATAGCGCCGACGGTCCCCTTTTCCAAGAAAATCCCAGCGGCGACGAAAATGTTCCGACCTCGGCTCTCGAATAACGAAGGAGAACGGGTAAGCTAATCCCTTAGAAACGATCCGAGAAGCCCTCTCCCCGGTACTCAAAGGGTGAGGGGCCTAGCGGATAGTCTCTTAGAGCCTGTTCCGAAAGCTCCCCCTCGCCTGTACTCAGGGGAGAGGGGCTGGAGGTGAGGGGTGCATTTTTCCGTGGGTTCTCGCCCCCTCACCCCGAGTACAGGGGGAGAGGGGCTTCTGGAACAGACTCTTAGTTGTTTCTTCAAACCAAGGAGTTCGCACCATGATGCGTTGGCTCTCGGCTCTGAGTCTGTTCGCCGCCGGCACGGTCGTGCTGGCCGCCTCGGACGACAAGAAGGCGGACGGCGAAAAGAAGTCGGCGGAGATTCGGATCGTTTCGCTATCCATTTACAAAGCGCCCCCAGCAATGCCGGGCACCTTCATGATGCGCCCCAACGGCGTTAACCTGGAGGTCATGGTTTCGCTGCCCGGACGTCACATCGTCGGATTCGATGCCAAGGCCGCAAAACTCGATCGCTTCACCGACGACAAGGAGAACATCCTCTTCAAACAAGTGGGAGGGATATTCGGCGGCCCCAGTTGGTTGAACGAATACGGCGTGCGTTATGATCCCGACGGCGCGTCGGTGACGTATCAGGTTAACGGCAATAACCCGCCGGGCAAGGGGGCGGAGAAATTGCTCCTCAAGGGATCGGTGGTCCTCAAATGCGGCACCGAGCCTAAGAGTGAGGAAGTGAAAGAGTTGGAGATGAAACCGAAACAAGAGGCAGCGGCGGGCAGCTTCAAAGTGCGGGTCGGCCAATTCGGCAATCAGATCGAGGTGCTGTCGCCTGAGGAGAACCTCCAAAAAGTTGAATTCCTCGATGCGAAAGGCAAGGCAATCGCAACCGGCGTTCCCAGCCGCGTCCGCATGCCGCCGAACAAAGATAAATTAAACTACGCCTACTACTATTTTCTGATCGGCAAACACGAGAAATTCTCCGCTAAGATTCATCACTTTACCAAAGTGGAGAGCGTGACGGTTCCGTTGGATCTGAAGGTGGGCATGGGATTGGAGTGATGGTTCGGCCAAGCGCGAAGCGGAGCGAATACTCGCGCGCTCCACTTCGCGGTTCGGCTATTCTGAGGATGAAAGAAACCCTTCCCACGTCCCCGGCAGGGGTGCCGTCACCGTCAAGGGTTCGTAGCGAATGGGATGCAGAAACGTCAGACTGTGCGCGTGCAGGGCGATAGTGCGTTCGCGCGGCAAATCGGCTGGGAGACCGAACGGCAGACGCGAACCGTACAGCACGTCGCCTCGCACCGGCCAGCCGCGCCGCGCCGCCTGCACGCGAATCTGATGCATGCGCCCCGTTTCCAGTTCGATCTCAAGCAACGCTCCTTCCGCGCTTTCGTGGAGACGGCGATACGACAAGACCGCTCGCCTCGCTCCCGGCGTCTGCTCGGTAGCACATTCGGTTCGCGCTTCGTCTTGAATCTTCAACAACCAATCCTCCCACATGCCTTCGGCGGGCGGCACGCCGCCGGCCGCGGAGCGTTCGACGAGCGCCCAGTAGACTTTGCGGACCTGGCGCGTGTGAAATTGCTCCGCCAAACGCCGCGCCGCCTTGGTGTTGCGCGCGAAAATCACGACCCCCGATACCGGACGATCGAGACGGTGTGGAACGCCGAGATAGACGTTGCCCGGCTTATGATACCGCTCTTTTAGATAGGCCTTGACCATGGCCTCTAACGTGGGAATGCCGGGCGGCACACCCTGCGTCAACAGCGGCGCGGGCTTGGCCACGGCAAGGCAGTGGTTGTCTTCAAACAGAATATGGAGGGAGTTGGACACAGGAGGCGGTCGATGGATAGAACCTGAAGCATGAGCGAGGGAGGCATACCCCTCGCTCATGCCCTCGGCTCCGATGGTTTCGTTACGCATTCCCCGTCGGCGACGCGACGGGACCGGCTTTCTTGATCTCGCCCTTCAGATGTTCGACGGCCTTTTGCAGCACGCGATCGACGAACGGCTTCTTGTCCTTGCCGTCTTTCGTCTTCGTCTCGACCGGCCTTTCCTTGGTGCGAACGATGTCGCGGTCGGCGCGATAGATCATGTATTCCAGACGCTCTTCATCGTTCATGGGAACCTCGAAGCCCCGGTCGGCGTTCGCTATTAATTTACTCTTGTACTTCTCCACTTCTTCCTTGGTCAGCAGTTTGCCTAACTCGGCGAGGTAGTCCTTCTCGAATGGGAAGCGCGTTGCGGGGAACGTCTTCAGTTTATTGACGACGGTATCCGGCACGCCGGCGTTGCGCAGAGCGACCAAGGCTTCGGGGGCCAGTTTATATCCGCTGTCGTTGGGACGCACTCCCCATTCGTCCGTCTCTTTGCTGTCGGGAAAGCGATGGATGTTCTTACCGCTAGGCCGCCAATAGCTCGCGGTCGTCAGCTTGAGGGCGCTGCGGTCGCCACCCTCGTGCATCTCGATAATGTTTTGCACGCTGCCTTTACCGTAGCTTCGCTCGCCGATGACGACGGCTCGGCCGTGATCCTGAAGCGCCGCCGAAACGATCTCGCTGGCGCTGGCGCTATACTTGTTCACGAGAACGACCATCGGATATTTCTCGGTGGGAACCATCAGGGTTCCTTCCGACTTGGCCTCGTAAGCCTCTTCTTTGTGGTTGCGTCCCTTGGTGCTGACGATGCGTCCGCCCGTCAGGAAGAGATCGCTGACTTCGCGCGCTTCCTTGAGCAAACCGCCGGGATTGTTCCGCAGGTCGAGTACCAAGCCGCGCGCTCCCCGACGTTGGAGTTCCTCGACGGCGTCGCGCATTTCCTTGCTCGCCGTCCGACTGAAATGGGTTAAGCGGATATAGCCGATCTTATTCTTATCGTCGAGCATGAAGTCCCAGGCGCGGAGATTGTCCGGCTTGCGTTGGTCGCCCAAAACGCAGGACACTTCGATGACGGCGCGGGTGATGGACAGATCGACTGGTTCTTTGCCGCCTTCGTGCAGCACCGTCAGTGTCACTTTTTGTCCGGGGTCGCCTTGAATGAGATCGACGGCCTCGTTCATGCGCATATTCTCGGTCGATTTGCCGTCGATCTTAAGAATGAGGTCGCCGGCCAAGACACCCGCCTCGTAGGCCGGTGTGCCGGGCATCGGGCTGATGACCGTCAGCTGACCCGTGTTCTGCCGACCGAAGCCGACCTGAATGCCGACGCCGCCGAACTTACCTTCGCTCTGTTTCTCGAACTGTTTGTACTCGTGCGGCGTGATATAGGCCGAATGAGGGTCGAGCCGTTCCAATCCCCCATTTATCATGTCTTCGACGAGTTTACGTTCGCGTTCGGGGTTGATGTCCGTGACGTATCGTTCGCGCACTTCGTGCAGTACATCCACCACCAGGCGAACCAGTTCGTAGTCCTTGTCTTTCTCTTGGGTCTGCGCGCTGTAGGAAACCGTGATGCCAAGTAAAGAGATGGCGGCGATGCCCAATATCCAGTATAAATTGCGACGCGACATGGTCTTGCGATTCCTCCCGGAATGAGATCGGCGGCCGTTCGTGGCGATGCGCGACGCCGCGAACGACAGCGGCGACGATGAAAGAATTATACTTCGTCGCCGTTCGTCAAGCGAGGGGAGAAATAGGAAACGAATCGGCATCGATTTTGAGCCTCAAAACCCTATTCGCAGCAGGGGCAAGCAACTCTCGATCCGTTTGCGCCGAAATTACCGGCTGATTCTCTCCATTCTTCCGAAATCTCCCAAATTACCTTTGACTCCCGGTCAATCACTCCTTATCGTCTAAACAGAGGCGTTCAATTTTACTTGAACCGCACATCTTGCCTCTTCGGGGGGCTGAAGAGGCTGGAACGATCCATTCCGTGAGGAGGTTTGAGAGTATGTACAGTATTGTGCTGGCGACTCTGCTGACGACGAGCGCGGCCGCGCCGGACTTTGGTAGGGGTTGTTACGGTTGCTGCGGCGGATGCCACGGTTACTACAGTTGTTGCTGTGGCGGATGCTACGGCTGCAGCGGCGGATGCTACGGCTGCAGCGGCGGTTGCTACGGTTGCTGTGGCGGTTGCTACGGTTCTACCGTTTATTTCAGCGGTTACGGTGTTGGTTGCTACGGCAGCTGCTACGGTTGCTGGGGCACTTGCTATGGCTGCCACGGCTGCTACGGTTGCTACGGCTGCTACGGCAATTGCTACGGCGGATTGCTCATTGTGCCTGCGGCCACCGTCCCGGCCCAGACCAAGCCGATGCCGGTTGCTCCCAAAAAGGAAGAGAAGAAGTCTTCGTTGAGCAACGCCGCCGATGTCATCGTCAAGGCACCCGTCGGCGTGGAACTGACCGTCGAAGACCGCACTCTGCCGCGCACCTCCACCGAGGAGACCTTCCGCACGCCCGAGTTGGAGCCGGGCTACACCTACACCTACAACTTTACGGCCCGCGTGGTTCGTGATGGTAAGACCATCTCGTACACCAAACAAACGAAAGTGCAAGCGGGTCACACCTCCACGGTCGATTTCACCAAATTGGCCACCGAAGGGAAGGACGTGGCTCGGGTCACGGTGAAACTGCCAGCCGACGCGCGATTGTACGTCGATGGCGTGCCTTGCACGCTGACCTCGACCACGCGCTCGTTCAACACTCCCGATCTGAGCGCCGGCCAACGCTACTACTACACCCTCAAGGCCGAGGTGGTGCGCAACGGCGAAACCGTCGGCAAAAGCCAGCGCGTGTTGGTCGAGGCCGGGAAGGATGTCACCGTCGAGTTCAAGGATTTACCCGTGCGAACGGCAAGTCGCTAAGTCCCATTCTCGCAAATCGGCGGCGTGAGCCTCTGGGTGGGGCATCTCCCCACCCAGAGGCTTACGCTGTCGGCTTTTTCGCGCTCCACGATGGGCAGTCCCGAGAGCCATTCGTCGTAATATCCGATCTTAGATATTGGCTTATTAGGTTCCCTCTCCCCCTGAATCCAGGGGAGAGGGGCTTTTCGGATCGCCTCTTAATTTGTTTCAATAGTCCGGTTAACATCATTACCCATCGTTCTCACTCTCGAGGCAGGCGAGCGAAAGGATGGTTTGATGAGTTGGCTCTATTGGGCGTTACTGTCGGCTTTGTTTGCTGGGTTGACCGCGATTTTGGCCAAGGTCGGCGTCCGCGACGTGGACTCGAATCTGGCCACGGCCATTCGCACCGTGGTTATCCTGCTCTTCGCCTGGCCGATTGCTTGGGCCACCAAGACCCAACCGCTGGCCGAGGTATCAACCCGAACTTGGAGCTTTCTCGTCCTGTCGGGCCTAGCGACGGGACTCTCATGGTTGTGCTATTTCCGCGCCTTGCAACTGGGAGACGCCTCCAAGGTAGCCCCGATCGACAAACTCAGCGTCGTCGTCGCCATCGCGTTGGCCGCTCTCTTCTTGCACGAGCGACTGACTTGGCAACACTATCTCGGCGGCGCGCTCATCGTCTCGGGAGCCATCGTACTGGCTTGGAAATAAACGCTTCTATCCACGGTCTACGCATCAAAACCACGCTGCATTATTCTCAAATTCTTGATCTCGTAAGGGAACGGCCTAACCATTCTGCGTCTGTCCGGTGAACGGCGTTCTTGACGGGCGTGGTGGAATGTCTTCCGAAAGGAGGGCATTTTCATGGCCCACGACAACACAAGCGATTCGAGCAGAGAACTACGGTGGCGTGTGTGTCCGGCGAACCCCTTGGGGGGTGGGCGAGGATTCGCGCCGTCGGGAAGCGCGGCGAGACTCCTTCGTAAGGGGTTATGGACGAAACGAGGCGATCATTCACGATGGTCGCCGACCTGGGCCGAGGGGGGACTCGTCGCCTCGGCTAGCGAGCTTGGCCGTGAGTTCGGCAATGGTCGTGCGTATTAGACGCATGACGGACCCGAAATGTTCCAAGAAAAAGGAAAAAAAGGAGAGCCGACTTTCGCCGTCTCTCCTGAGGCCGACTCAACCGCTGGCCGGTCGCTGATAACGTGGCGACCGCCGCGCGTTGGGCCAATCGATTCCATCCAGCAACATGGCCAACTCGGCCGCACGCAGCCTCACGCTGGCCTGATCCGTCGACACGACGCGCTGTTGCGCCATCGCCGCCACCGTAGTTCTCTGCTCGAATCGCGTTTGTTGTCGCGGGCCATAAAAATGCCCTCCTTTCGGAAGACATTCCACCATACCCGTCAAGAACGCCCTTCACCGGACAGACACTCAAGTATTACAACTCTTCTGAAGAGGTATCCTGATTATCTTCGCCCTGTTCTTGTTTCCACACCGTTGTCAGCGTGATCCGGTTGACACCTTTCAGGTTCTTGAACGCTCGTCCGCACACGATCATCTGACACGACTGATTGCTGGTCGCAAGTGTCACGAAAGGCTCGATAAGGTAATTCTCTTTGTCGGCAATCGTCGTCTTGTCCGCAAGGGTCATTGGGAAGTCGATCAAGGCCAGACCAGGATAGTTGAAGCCACTTCGACCCGACAGTTTCAGCAGAGCATGATGGTAGCCGAGGACGACATAGCCGACCGACGTTGCCCCCAAGGTCGTCCACGATGACTCGCCCACTCTGATCCTGAAGGAACGCTCGCCCACGTCAAAACGAATTGGGGCATGGGGCCACCGCGAAGGGTCGCCCGCATTGAGGCCATTGAAATAGTCATTGATGCCGTCCGACATGGTATCGGAGAGTTGCTCGAAAGGAATCTTGCTACTTTCAGCGTCAACGGTTTCGCTGGTTGACTGCACCTTGGCCCGCAGTTGGTCAATTCCCGCTGAAAGTTCGTCTCGATGGAGTACGGCCTGGCGTAATCGAAGCAGTTGGGCAATTCGTTCCTCCATTTGCCCAATCTGCGTGTCAAAGACGCTGATCTCCGGTGGCATCATCGCTGCGAACGCAGTCCGCACTGGTCTGAGGAGAGTCTCCACTTCCGCAAGTTCCTCGTCCAATCGTCGTAACCGTTTGGTGTCTGTCCGGTGAAGGGCGTTCTTGACGGGTGTGGTGGAATGTCTTCCGAAAGGAGGGCATTTTTATGGCCCGCGACAACACACGCGATTCGAGCAGAGAACTGCGGTGGCGGCGATGGTTGCAACAACAGCAACGCAGCGGACTGTCCGTGC
>JAKBCS010000023.1 GCA_021807595.1 Planctomycetota bacterium
CACGACAACGACCGCTTTCGACGGTTCGTGAATCGGACGATAGGCGGCGGTCGAGAAGCCACGGAGAAATGCACCCCTCACCCCCAGCCCCTCTCCCCTGAGTACAGGGGAGAGGGGAGCTTTTTAGAAGCCCCTCTCCCCTGAGTACAGGGGAGAGGGGAGCTTTTTAGAAGCCCCTCTCCCCTGAGTACAGGGGAGAGGGGGAGCTTTCGGAACAGACTCTTACTGCAAACATAACCACCTCGGCGAACGGCCTCTGTTCTTTCGGAGATGGCGATTGCGCCGACGACAGGCGGCGGCATTTGCGGTCGTAAACATCGTCGCCGAGTCGCCCAAAGCTCCGTCGCCACGAAGCCGGTCGCGGCTACTCGACGGGGCACGGCTTCGCGTTCCAGATGTCGGCGGCGTATTCTTGGATGCTGCGGTCGCTGGAGAACTTGCCCGAATAGGCTATATTGAGGATAGCTTTTTTGCACCAGGCGGCGCGGTCGCCGAAGAGAATGCCGACCCGCTCTTGCGTTTGAGCGTACGAGGTCAGATCGGCCAGGTGCATGTAATAATCGCCTTTGGTCAAAAGAGTATCTTTAATGGGTGAAAAGATGCCGCGCTCGTTGCGGCTCAAGCCATCGTCGAACAGGAGATCCAGCGCCTCGCGCGTCTCCGGCTCGTGTTCGTAATGCCAAGTCGGATTGTACCAGACGCGATTGTTGAGAACTTGTTCGGCGCTGAGGCCGAAGAGAAAGAAATTGTCTTCGCCGGCCTCTTGGGCCATTTCGATGGTAGCACCGTCGCGCGTGCCGACGGTGAGCGCGCCGTTCATCATGAATTTCATGTTGCTGGTGCCGCTGGCTTCGTAACCGGCCGTCGAAATCTGTTCGGAGACATCGCTGGCGGGGATCAGGCGTTCGGCCAAGGTGACGTTATAATCCGGCAGGAACAACACTTTGAGCCGCCCCGTCATCGCGGGATCGGCATCGAGGACGGCGGCGACGTTATTGATGAGCTTGATAATCAGTTTGGCCAGCCGATAGGCCGGGGCCGCCTTCCCGGCGAAAATGAACGTGCGCGGCGCGATCGTATATTTGGGATCGCGGCGGAGGCGATTGTAAAGAATTATAATATGCAACACATTTAACAATTGCCGTTTGTATTCGTGAATGCGTTTGACTTGGCTGTCGAAGAGCGTGTCGGGATCGACTTTGTGCCCGGTTTTGGCTCGAATCCAATCGGCAAAGCGCGTCTTCCGGGCGCGGCTGGCCTTGTGGAAGCCGTCCTGAAACGCGCGATCGTCGGCCAAGGGCGCGAGGCGGCGCAATTGACCGAGATCGGTGATCCAGCCGTCGCCGATGGCCTCGGTGATGTGTTGCGACAGTTCGGGATTGCACGACAACAACCAGCGCCGCGGCGTCACGCCGTTGGTCTTATTGTTGAATCGTTCGGGATACATTTCGGCGAAGTCTTTAACGGTGCGCGCGCGCAGAAGTTCCGAATGAATGGCTGCGACGCCGTTGGTGCTGTGTGTGCCAGCGATGGCCAGGCGCGCCATGCACACTTGTTTCGAGTCGCCGTCGCCGTCGAAAAGGCTCATGCGCTGGGCGCGGGCTTCGTCGCCGGGAAACTTGGCGCGCACTTCGTCGAGGAAGCGGCGATTGATTTCGTATAAGATCTCCAAATGGCGCGGCAAAATCGTCTCGAAGAAGCCGACGGGCCATTTCTCCAACGCCTCGGGCAACAGGGTGTGATTGGTATAAGCCAAGGTGCGGCGCGTGAGATCCCAAGCGTCGTCCCAACCGAGCTTGTGAACGTCGACGAGCAGTCGCATCAATTCGGTGACGGCCAAGGCGGGATGGGTGTCGTTGAGTTGAATGGCGACCTTGTCGGGCAACGCGTGCCAATCGTTGCCGCGCCGCCGGAACCGCAGCAGAATATCGGTCAAGGAACAGGCGACGAGAAAGTATTCCTGCGCGAAGCGGAGCGCCCGTCCGGCGCGGGTGCTATCGTCGGGATACAGAACATTGGTGAGCGTTTCCGAAGCCAATTTGTCCAACACCGCTTCGACGAAATCGCCTCGGCTAAACTCGCCGAAGTCGAAGACATCGCGCGTCGATGCCTCCCACAAGCGGAGCGTGTTGATCGTCCGCCCGCCGAAGCCGACCACCGGACGATCGACGGGGACGCCGACGACGATGTACGGATGATTGCGAATCGGTTGCAGGCTCATGCCGGCCAGGGCGAAGGAGCAGCCGAGCGTGACCTCGACGCTTTCGGCGGGGCGCGCGACGGCCCACGGGTCGGGATTGCGCAGCCAGTTGTCGGGATGTTCGACCTGGTAGCCGTTGACGATCTCTTGGCGAAACATGCCGTACTGATAGCGCAGCCCGTAGCCGATGGCCGGGTATTGCAGGGTGGCCAGCGAATCGAGGAAGCACGCCGCCAAGCGACCCAGGCCTCCGTTGCCCAGCCCGGCGTCCGGCTCCTCCTGTTCCGCAAGCTCGCGCCAATCCAGATCTTTGACGCGCATGCGCTCCTCGACCAGGGACTCGATGCGAAGGTTGGTGATGTTGTTGGCCAGCGAACGGCCAATGAGAAACTCCATCGACAGATAATAGACTTGCTTGGGATTGGCGCGATCGTGCGTCTGATGCGTTTTCAACCAGCGATGGGTCAAGAGATCGCGCACCGCGCGGGCCAACGACTCGAACTTCTGGCGCGGCGTGGCCGACTCCGGTGCCACGACTTGATCGAACATGAGATGCCGATCGTACCAGGCTCTCTCGTTGCCGGCGAAGTGAACGGGACCGCAGCCGTACTGTTTGAAGAGTTGATGGGGAATGGCGGTGCTTGCCATGTCGTCCTCTCGTTCGGGATGGAGGGATCACTTTTCGACGTGGCGATCGTCGTTCCACAGGCGCAGAGCGGGCTCGTGGCGATTGTGTTCGTAGCCCAACACGCTCAACGAGGCCGTGGTCAGCAGCAGCAGCCGCCCCTCTTGCGCCGCCAAACCCAGCCAGCGCGCGGCCAACACGCGCAAGAAATGTCCGTGCGAAAAGAGGAGAATCGGGCCGTCGATGCTCTGCAGGCGCGCCAGCACGCGGTCGGCCCGCGCGCCGATCGCCTCCAGCGATTCGCCGCCCGGACAGCCATCGCGGAACAGGAACCAATCGGGACGCGCTTGGCGAATGACCGCCGTGCGTTCGCCTTCATAGTCGCCGTAATTCCATTCGACGAGATCGGCGTCGACTTCGACGTTCGCCGCGAACCCGGACAGTTCGCAGGTGCGCAATGCGCGCTGGAGAGGGCTGCTGAAAACCCGGACGAATTGCGTGCCGCGCAGACGCTCGCCGAGGTTGCGCGCGTTGCGTTCTCCGTGGGGTGTCAGAGGAATATCGGTTCTGCCGGTGTGTTGGCCGGAGAGAGACCACGCCGTCTCTCCGTGGCGGGCGAGATAAATGCTCGGCAAACGCTCGTTGCTCATGGAGAGATCCTCATGGGGGCCGACACCGTTGATCTACGGACAAGCCGTTCCCTCGGCATCCTTCCAGCGCGAGGAATGCGGAGCGCGCATCCTTCCCGATGCGACTTGCCGGAACCCGATTCTCGCGCGGCAGAGGTCGTGGTGGCCGGTTCAGCGCAGGGCGATAGCGTGATGGCTGAGCCGTTCGTAGCCGCCTTCGCCGATGAGATAGTTGTGTTCGATGCGCAATCCGCCGACGTTGGGGACGTACAAGCCCGGTTCCAGCGTCACCACGTCGCCGGCTAAGAGCGTCTCGTCGGCCGCGCGGACAAAATACGGTGCTTCGGGGTGGGTCAGCCCCAAACCGTGGCCGGCGTGGTGCGGGAAATAGTCCGCCATGCCGGCGCGGTCGAACGCATCGCGCACCGCGCCGTAGACGTTGCGACACGACCGACCCGCCGCCAACTCCTTCTCTCCCGCCGCCATCGCTTGCACACACAGATCGTAGAGCCGTTGTTGCTCGGCGTTCGGCTCGCGCCCCACGACGAGGGTATTGGTGAAGTCGCCGCGATAGCCGTCGATGACCACCGAGAAGTCGAGGATGAGCATGTCGCCGGGTTCGAGAATGCGGCGTGTGGGCGGGCCGCCGCGCCGCTGGGGTCCGGGCGAGACGGCGAAATCGCCGTAGACCACGACGGCGCGTCCGGCCGCTTCGATGCACGCGCTATTGATGCCGCAATACACGTCCAACTCGCTCAAGCCCGGCCGGACGTTCGCTCGCGCCCAGGCGTGACCCGCCTCGCCGGCGCGCATGCAAAGACGGAGCAAAGCGATCTCATCGGAGTCTTTTTGCCGGCGCATCTCCGCGATGGCGCGGACGACGACGGCGGCATAGGGATCACCGGGCCGATCGTGGATGCGCAACCCGGACAGTGAGGGGTTGACGGCCTGCAACAGGGCTATCTGGCGCGGTCCCTTGCCGGGCGATTGGCCGTCGTACCAGGGGACGACGGTGCGCTCTTCGACGTGGGCCTCGTCGACCGAGTGCGGCAAGCGGTCGTCGTGAAGGAGCTTCGCGTGGCCGTCTCGGCGCAGCAGCAGATAGCCGCCAAAACCCGCGCCGAGGCTGAACGGATCGACGTGGAAATTGGCCAGATACATCAGGTGGATGGGATCGCCGAGGCGCAGATGATCCGTGTCGGGAGGCGGATCGAGTTGATTCCACAGGCGTTGGCGGCGTTGTTTACAGGCTTCGGCGGTTAACATGATGCGCTCCGTGGTAAACGAGAAATCCGAAAGAAGCCGGTCGCGTCTCCCGTTGGCAGTGTAGGCCAAGCGAGGAAACGTACCAAGTGCGTCTTTCGGATTTCCGATTGGAGCGTTGTCGTGCGGTTACTGGGGAGGTCCGCCGCGTCCGCCGCGTCCGCCGCCGCCTGGTCCACCGCGTCCGCCGCCCAATCCCATTTCTTTTTGCATGTCGCGCATCATTCCGAATTTCAACCCCATCTGCTCCATCGTTTCGGGGGGCATGGTATCGCCGCGCTCGAAATTACTGTTTCCGCCTCGACCACCGCCTCTCACGAAGCCGCCCGGAGGTCCGCCGCCTCCAGGAGGTCCGCCGGGTCCGCGACCGCCGCCCGGGCCGCCCGGGCCGCCCGGACCACCCGCGCCGGGTGCGCGATTACCGCCTGGACCACCGCCGTTGGCTGCCATCTTCGCTCGCCATTCGGCCCTCTGCTTTTCGCGGTCCAGGATCTCCTTCTTCAGCTGTTCTTTCTGCTCCGCCGGCGACAGCTTGAAAAACGAATCGAGTTCGTCGTGCATCTTGACGCGCCGTTCGGCGGGAGAAAGGAGGTTGTAGCGCTGTCGGGGGGTGAGGGCATCGACGATCGCGTCGGACTTTTCGCGCTTTTGTTCCCAAGTGAGGCTGTTGTCTCGGAAAATATCGATCCTGGCTTTTTTCGCCTCGTCCACGGGATCGGGAAGGAATACGCAATAGGACACTCCGGTCAGCGCCAGCAACCAGGTTGCTCCGAGGGCAACGCGAACGAGACGGCGCTGCGTCATGGGGATGGGATCGCCCTGGCTCGCCGTCGAGAGCTTCTTTGGCGGCACACCGACGGCCGGTCGAGCGCCGGCGGCTTTGGGAGGCGTCGCTTGCGTCTGACCGGCGCGATACAACTGCCGTTCCATAATGCGGGATTCGTCGCGCGACGGTTCCGAGGATAAATCCATGTCGAACGCTCCTGAAAACGCGGGGAAAAATTCCAAGCTATTGCACATGGCCGTCGGCATAGACGGTGTTTTTCGACACCGCCGTACCGGGAATGCCGTGGATCGGGTCGAAATCGTAAGCCATTTTCGTCTTGTGCGACCCTTTCGTCGAATTGACGATTTGAACGACCGACTTTCTCTTCAGCGCACGATGGTTGTAGTAATAGCTGAGTCCCTGGCTGGTCAGCATCAGGGGCGGCTGTCCGTACACCACGGAGGAATAGGAGCCGCCCATCGGCTGATAGCGAAACAGATCCATGGGACAGATGTACACTTTTCGATTGTTCTCGGCAAATGCACCCAGCACGACATTCAGGGGTTGATACGTCGAGACGGAAGGGGTGGCGGCGGCGGCGGGGTATTGGCCGTAGGTATCCGCGTAATTGATGATGGCGAGGCCGATGTTGTGCAGGTTGCTGCCACACTGAATCTTGGCCGCTCGCGTGCGCACAGCTTGCACGGCGGGCAACAGCAAGCCGATGAGAATGGCGATAATGGCGATCACCACCAAGAGTTCGATCAGGGTGAACGCGGAACGTCGGGTGGGATAAGGACGGGTCATGGCAACACCTATTAAGTCCGTGAGTCGAATTTGTCTCGCTCGCCCAAATCATTCGGGGTAAAGAAAGCGAGTGTGGTGAGTAATTATCCAGCCAGGCAAGTGCGATCCAGTTAGGATAGTTTTTGTACGCACTATTACGGAATAGTAACGCCCAGCCGATGAGAGGACAATGAGACGCGAGCATTTTTTTCGTTTTGTTCCGATGCGGCGCGTGGGAACGAGGAGGAGGAATAGAGTTCCTTTTGACCCTTGCAGCGACGCTTGCTAGAATCAATTCGTTCCACGAACGGTTCGCTTGCGGCGCGGGAGGGAGCAAATGGCGACGGTAGCGTCCATCTCCTACTTCAAACGCTACAAAATGGAAGCGGAATTGCGCGAGCAACCGTGGCCGCGACTCCCGGAGGGGTTCGCCTTCGCCGCCTGGAGCCACGATCTGATGGAAGCCCATGCCGACGTGCTGTTCGCCTCCTTCCATCGAGAAATCGACGCCCAGGTTTTTCCCAGCCTCGGCGATCGGCAGGGTTCGCTGTGTTTGATGATCGAAATGACGCGGAAGCGGGGCTTTCTGGCTGGGGCGACCTGGCTGCTGTTGGGACCGGGAGGTCCGTGCGGCACGGTGCAAGGGATGCGCGAGCGCGATGGCTTCGGCTCGATTCAGAACGTCGGCATCGCGCCGGAATGGCGGGGGCGCAGGCTGGGCGAGGCGTTGCTGTTACAGGCATTCGCCGGTTTTCGCAGCCTGGGTTTGACCCGCGCGCGGCTGGAAGTGACGGCGCAAAACGACCCAGCCATCCGCCTCTATCGCCGTCTCGGCTTCCGCCGCGCCAAGACACTCTACAAGGCCGTGCCCGAGTGGAGCGGATTCTGACAACCACCGGCCCGGAGCGCCAGCGACGGGCGAGTATCGTCGCTTGCGCTCCGGGTTCTTTACTGTTGAGGTACTCGTGCAGCCCGAAGTTTATCGGCATACTTTCGCCAACGGGATGACTTTGCTGGCCGAACGCATGGAGCATGTGCGTTCGGCGGCGCTCAATTTTCTGGTGCCGGCCGGCTGCATCCACGATCCGAGCGAGCAACTCGGCCTCGGCGCGGTCCTCGCCGACCTCATCACCCGCGGCGCGGGAGAGCGCGACAGCCGCGAATTGACCCTGGCGCTCGATAATCTCGGACTCGACCGCAGCGAGAGCGTCGGGCTGATGCACACGCGCTTCTGGGGCGCTACCGTGGCCCGCAATCTACCCGCCGCTCTCGACATCTATGCCGACATCCTGCGCCGTCCCCATCTGCCCGACGACGAGATCGACGCCGTCAAAGCGCTGGCGCTGCAAGACCTGGTCGGACTCGAAGACGAACCTCGCTCCAAGGTTCTCGTCGAGTTGCGCAAACACTCCTATCCGACGCCGTTGAGCAACGATCATCGCGGCACCGTCGAGGGCATCGAGCGATTGACCGCCGACGGCATTCGCCAACACTATCGCCGACTGTTCCAGCCCGCCGGTCTGATTCTGTCCGTGGCCGGCAATATCGAATGGCAGCCGTTGCTCGACCGCGTCGGCCAACTGTTTGGCGACTGGACCGGTGCCGCCGACACCACCTACACCCTCGGCTCGAAGCCGACCAATCGCGCCCATCTCACCAAAGATCTGGAACAAACGCAGATCGGCGTCGTCTACGACAGCGTGCCCATTGGCCACGCCGACTACTATGCCGCCCTCGGCGCGGTCAATGTGCTGTCCGGCAACATGAGTTCCCGATTGTTCACCGAAGTGCGCGAAAAAGAGGGTCTGTGCTATTCGGTATGGGCCACTTACCAGACCTTAAAAGACCGCGCCCGCGTCGTTTGCTACGCCGGTTCGCGCAACGAACGGGCGCAGCGGACGCTCGACGTATTGCTGCGCGAGCTGCGCCGTCTGCCGGACGGCGTCGAACCCGACGAAGTCCAGCGCGTGCAAGCCGGCTTGAAATCGTCGCTCATCATGCAGCAAGAATCGACGGCGGGGCGTGCCTTGTCGCTGGCATCGGACTGGTACCATTTGGGCCGAGTGCGGAGCTTCGACGAGATTCGCGCCGCCATCGACGGTTTAACGCCGCAAAGCATCGGCGAACACACGCGCCGCTGTCCGCCGCGCGACTTCACGATCGTCACCCTGGGACCGAAACCGTTGGTGGGTTAGCCGCGCCGCCCGGCGGAGCGCGGGATTGCTCCGCGCTCCGCGGTCAACCGGCGCGTTTGGAGATCGAATCATGCCTTTTCACGAACATATCTTGGCCAACGGTCTACGAATCATCGGCGAGAGCAGCCCCTCGGCGCGCTCGGCGGCGTTGGGCTTTTTCGTGCGCACCGGGTCGCGCGACGAAACGACGGAGGAATGCGGCGTCACGCACTTTCTCGAACACATGGTGTTCAAAGGCACGCCGCGCCGCACCGCGTTCGATGTCAACCGCGATTTTGACGCCATCGGCGCGGACTACAACGCCTTCACCAGCGAGGAGACAACCGTTTTCCACGCCGCCGTCTTGCCCGAATATCTGCCGCAAGCGGTGGATCTCCTCGCCGACATCATGCGGCCGAGTCTGCGCCAAGAAGATTTCGATATGGAGAAACAGGTTATCATCGAAGAGATCGGCATGTACGAGGATCAGCCGATGTGGTCGGCCTACGACCGCGCCAAACGCCTGTACTTCGCCGATCACAAGCTGGGCAACAGCATCCTCGGCACACCCCAAAGCATCACCGACTTGACGCGCGACCAGATGCACGCCTACTTCCAGCGCCGCTACGTCGCTCCGAATCTGCTCGTTTCCGTCGCGGGGAACATCGACTGGCCCGCGTTCGTGGCGCTGGTTGAGAAACAATGCGGCCATTGGGAGAACGGTCCCATCGGCCGCAACGGACTGGTCGAGACCAACGGATCGTGCCGCTTCGAACTGTTAACCAAGGAGAAAGTGGCGCAGGAACACGTCATCC
Organism: Planctomycetota bacterium; assembly: GCA_021807595.1. GTDB lineage: Bacteria > Planctomycetota > Planctomycetia > Gemmatales > Gemmataceae > JAJPHU01. The sequence goes on from JAKBCS010000023.1 coordinate 9,259, forward strand.
TGATCTCATCGGGTCCGCCGGCCGATTCGCCGCTCCGCCACGCCGCCGACCTGTTGGGAATGGCCATCGGCGACGATTCGGGCAGCCGGCTGTACTGGGCGCTGGTCGATCCCGGCCTGGCTGACTCCGCCGATTGCAGCTTCCACGAATATGAAGGCACCGGGGCGTTCTACACCTCCTTCAGCTGCCAGCCGGAGCAGAGCGAGGAGGATCTCGAACTGGTCCTCGACGTGCTGCGCGACGTGCAAGACAACGGCATCAGCGAAGAGGAGTTGAACCAAGCGCGCAACAAAGTGCTGTCGCGCGTGGTGCGCGGCAGCGAACGGCCCAAGGGACGCATGATGGCCTTGGGCATGAATTGGATTTATCAGCACGGCTACCGCTCGGTGGACGACGATCTGCGCGCCTACGAGACGGTAACGCTGGAGACGATCGACGATGTTCTCGAACGCTATCCACTCGACCGTGCAACGACGTTCGCTCTGGGACCGCTAGCGAAGTTGTCTCTACCCGGCGCGAATGGGGCAAAATAAAAGATGAGCGGCGCGCTGGCGACACGGCTGGGACGAATGCTTCGCGGAAGTCTCGCCCTTCCGCGCCGCCTCATTCGTCGTCCCGCGCGCGCCTTGGCCATCGCCGGCTTACTGGCGGTCATCGGTCTGGGTTGCGGCATCGCCGGTGCCTATTTGTGGGCGGCCTATCATGTGCGCGCCGCCCGCGCCGAGTTAGACCGTTATCATACCTCGAAAGCCATCGAACATCTGAAGGCCGGTTTAAGGGTGTGGCCCCACGATGCCGAAACCCTGATCCTGGCCGCGCGCGCCTCGCGCCGCGCGGGGGCATTCGATGAGGCCGAACGCTGCCTCGAGCGCTGTCCCCCGCTGCACGGCAAAATGGAGGCGGATCTCGTCTTGGAGCGCGATCTCCTGCGCATGGAGCGAGGGGAACTGGACGGCGCGAACCGAGTCCGCGACGAGGTGTTGAAGCGAGAAGACCCAGCCATTGCGCTCGTTCTCGAAGCGTGGGCGAAAGGCTGCCTGCGCATGTATCGTCCCTTCGATGCGGAGGAGGCGGTGAAGCAATGGCTCGAACGTCAACCCGACAATCCGCAAGCGCTCGATATTCGGGGTCAGATCCGCGAACTGCAACAGCTGCCGGACGACGCGATCGAATGCTATCGCCTCGCCCTGGCGGCGGACGCCGAGTTGGACGACGTGCGCCGGCATCTGTGCGCCGCCCTGATGCAGCAGAACGAATTCGACGAAGCGCGACCGCATCTGGAATTCCTGAATCGCCGTACCGCGGGCGACGCGGTGATCGAGGTTCATCTGGCGCGCGTCCGGGCGCAGATGGGGCACACGAAAGAAGCCGAGACGTTGCTCGACGAAGCGTTGGCGCAGCGGCCCGATTTCGCGCCCGCTCTGGCCGAGCGCGGCAAGCTCGCTCTGCAAGACGGTCGAACCGACGAAGCGGAACACTGGCTGCAGCGGGCCGTCGCCCTGGAACCCGGAGATCTTCCGTCTCGCTATCAACTCGCTCTGTGTCTGGAGCGTAACGACAAATCCGAAGAAGCGCGGCAGGAACAAGCGCGCCTCCGCGCGCTGGAGGCGGATGCTCAGCGCCTGCAGGAGATCTCCACCGTCAAGATGCAGCAAGACCCGCACAACGCCGATCTCCACTACCAAGCCGGCATCATCGCCCTTCGCGTGGGCAACGTCGCGGAAGGATTGCGCTGGCTGCACAGCGCGCTGCGCGAAAATCCCAACCACCAAGAGACCCACCGAGAATTGATGAAGTACTACCAAAGCATCCGCGACTTCCAAAGCGTGCGCGAACACCGGGCGAAGCTGCGGAACGCGAATGGAATCGAGCCGCATTCTTAGCCGTCCGGCCCACCCGAAGCAAAGTCGGTCGCCTTTTGCAGAGCGATCGGGTCTCTGGACGGATGAACAGATTAAACAATGATTAAAAGTGAAAATCTTGACTTCCATCCAGGAAACTTGCGGAATATAAATAAGAGATAAGCTGTTTTTTCAGGTTGTCGTCCGGTTTGCGAGGGAGATTGGTATGGCTCGGTTTATACGAGTTCTAAAGAACGGATGGAATGGCGGCGAGGCAAAGCGCGGCTTTACCCTGATCGAGTTGTTGGTCGTCATCGCGATCATTGCTATTCTGATCGGTCTGCTGCTGCCCGCCGTGCAAAAGGTGCGCGAAGCTGCCGCCCGCGCCCAATGCAGCAACAATTTGAAACAAATCGGTCTGGCGTCGCAGAATATGTTCGACGTGAATCAGGGCACGATTCCACCCAGCATCGGCAGCTATCCGAAACCATTTCCGTCGACGGGCAACGGCGAGGGGGGCACTTTGTTTCTCATGCTGCCCTTCATCGAGCAGGGCAACGCCTACAACCAAAGTTACCCCTACAACGATTCCTTTAACGGCGGTTTGCCGACCTATTCCGAATACGGCGGCATCGCCGTGGGACTGGTGGTCAAGAGTTACGGCTGTCCCTCCGATCCAACGTATCAGGCCTCGCGCATCGGGCCGTGGGGTCAAACGGTCGCCAGTTACGCGGCCAACGGGCAAGTCTTCGCCGGCAGCCGCTGGAATGCGAACTACGGCCGCTTCCCAGCCTCCATTGTGGATGGCACCTCGAACACCATCTTCTGGACCGAGAAAGAAGCGGTGACCCTCGGTAACTGTGGTCAGCCGCAGCTGGCGGTGGGTTACAACTACTGGCAAGATTGGGGTTCGGTCATCGCTTCGTCCCAAGCCGGCCAGCCCACCGGACCCGGCGTGTACTTCCAGGTCAATCCCGTACCCGTCGGCCAAGGTTGCGACGGCATCGCCAATTCGGGACATACAGCCGGCGTCCAGTGCGGCATGGGAGACGCCAGCGTTCGCATCGTAACTCAAGGCACGAGTACGACGACCTACTGGTACGCCTTGACGCCGGCCAACGGCGACGTTCTTGGGCCGGATTGGTAGTCGCTCCGCGCTTCGTTCTCCCGCCGCCGAGCCAATGCGGCGCAGAGTCCGTGCCATAAGCCCCTCTCTCCCGTACTCAGGGGAGAGGGGCTTATGGCACGGACTCTTACCGGCGGGAGGTTGGTTTATTCCCGCCGATTATCGACACTTTTTCGTTCGAGGTTAAAAAATGAGCGATCTCTCCGTGGTCCGGCACATGCACCGGGCGAGTGCGATTCTGTTCCTCCTGCTGTTGATGCCGTTGGTGGGCTGCGGCCGGTCCAAAGGTACGCTCTCCGGGAAAGTTACCTATCGAGGCGCGCCTTTGCCCGGCGGCACCATCACCATCGTGCCCGAAAAAGGCAATGCGGCGCAGACAATGTCGGGGAAGATCGAATCGAACGGAACTTACAGCGTTGCCAATGTCCCCGCCGGCGCGGTGAAGGTGAGCATTCGCGTCTCGGAGCCTACACCCTTTGCCGAAGCCCGAATCCCGCCGTCCGAGATAGCCGCGAAGGGCAACGAAGCGTTCAAGCCGCCCGCGAACTCCGCGCAGCCCACCGTGAGACTGCCTCTCGAATACAGCGATCCGGATAAATCGGGACTTCGCTACACCATCAACGGAGGCGCTCAGTCACAAGACATCGACTTGAAATGAGCGCGCCATGCCGACGGCTCGCATCGCGACTCTGTTCCAATCGATCCGCCGCCATCCCTGGCGCGTGATGGCGGCGCTCGGGTTCTTTGTCGCCACTCTCGTCGCCGCGCCTCATGCTTGGGCGTGGTATCACTTCCAGCGCGCGAAATCCTGTCTGGCTCAGGGGCGGTCGCTTGAGGGGCAACTCCATCTGGCCGCTTGCCAAAAGGTTTGGCCCGATAGCTCCGACGTTCACCTGTTGGCGGCGCGCGCCGCCCGCCAAGTCGGCGACTTCGCAACGGCGGAGCAGCACTTTCAAGCGATGCGGCAGCTGCACCCCGATCCCACTCCCCAGCGCTCGTTCGAGTGGGCTTTGCACTCGGCGACAGCGGGCGATCTAGGATCCAACGAGGCATTGCTGCGGCCAAAAACCCATCTCTCGTCCGAAGAAGGCGCGCTGGCCTGCGCGGCGCTTGCGGAGGGCTATCTGCGCAACTATCGAGGACCGGAAGCCCTACAAGTTCTCGACGCCTGGCTCGAACGGCAACCGGACAACCTCCACGCGCTGAAGCTGCGGGGAGATGTCTGGCGTCAAGCGGAGGCCTTGAGCAAGGCGGCGGAGTGCTATGAGCGCTTGCTGGAACTCGACCCGGATCATCGAGAGGCGAGGCATTGGCTGGCTCTGTGCTTGCTCGACGGCGCGAGGCCCGCCGAGGCGCTGCCGCACTGGGAACGACTGCGCGCCGAATCTCCCGACGATCGGGAGACGCAGACGCAACTCGCGCGCTGCCTGGTCCAAGTGGGACGGAAGGAGGAGGCCAGACTCCTCTTGGAAAAGGTTTTAGCAACCGATCCGGATCGCGTCGCCGCCTTGCAGACGCTCGGTCATCTCCATCTGCAAGAGGGCCGGCTCTCCGAGGCCGAATCGTCCCTGCGGCACGCGCTGCGCCTGGCTCCGCGCGATTACAAAATCAATGGGTTGCTGCTTCAAGTGCTGCGACAACAGGGCCGGAGCAAAGACGCGGAGGCCCAAAGCGAACGAGTTCAGCTTTTGGAAGCGCGTTGGAAACACTACCGCAAGCTCGCGCGCGATTTGGCCGAACATCCTCAAGAACCGGAGCTTCAGTGCGAGCTGGGGGCGGCACTGCTCGATCTCGGCTACGACGATCTCGGCTTGCGCTGGCTGCTCAGCGCCGTGAAGGAAGAGCCGCGCTGCCGCCGAGGACACGAACTGTTGGCTCGATGGTACGAAAATCATCGGGACGCGGATCGCGCATCTCATCATCGAGGCCAAGCGCGCGCCTTGGCCTCTTCCTCCGGTATCCCCTCGCGCCCCCCGAAACCCTGAATGCGGTGTCGGCGAGTGGAGCGCGGAAATTGAAAGGCTAACCCCCACCGTTCGCCAGGCCGTGCATTCTACCGAGCTTCGCTCTCGCCAAAGGTCGCAGGCGAACAAGTCTTCCCGTCTTCCAGAAAAAATATGCAACTCGACTCAAGTCGAACGGATGAGGCTGACGATATGATGGCAGCCCCCCGATCCGCGTCGCCGCGAGGTAGATCGGGAGTCGTTCGATCGGCTGGCGTGGATACCCCCGTTTTTCGGGACCGGGTCGCGCCGATCGTGGATTCATCCCAGTTCCCTATGAGGAACCGACCCGTGACCCCATACTTCCTCCCGCGCCCCCGCAACGGGCCTCGCTAGACACATTTGCTCTCCGCGCGGTTCAATCCCGTCACGGATTCGATTCGCGCGTCCAATCACCGCTCTACTGTTGCCATGTAGGGCGTCCGGTTTTCCGAGACGTCTCCACTAAGACTCGATGGACTTGACTTCGCACTGTTACCGTGTGTATCCGCAAACACCCCATTAGGAAGTCTCAGCATGTTGACGCCACGGAACCGACAGAAAGCTCAAGCGCGACGGCCGATCCGGACTCCTCTCACCTTGGAAGCGTTAGAGGATCGGACCCTGCTCAATGCCGCTCCTTCAACCGTTCTCGATTTGAACGGACTCGGCGTAAATCCGACTAAGTACAGTTCGACGGACATCTTGGTGCGATTTCAGACGCCGCCGGGCACTCCCGGAGGTTCGGAGTTGGTGAAGGGCACTGCGTTGGGCAGCGCTATGCCCTTGGTCTCCGGTCTGTACGAAATCGCGCTGGGCAAGGGCACGACGGTGGCCCAGGCTTTGGCGGCGTATAAGGCCGAGAAGGGAGTTTTGAGCGCCGAGCCAGACTATCAACTGAAAGTCTCGTCCGTCCCCAACGATCCGCTCCTCAGCCAACAATGGTATCTGCACAACACGGGACAGAACGGCGGCAAGCCCGGCGCGGACATTCATGCCGAACAGGCATGGAGCGTGACCAGCGGCAGCCCCAATGTTGTCGTCGCCGTCATCGACACGGGCATCGACTACAACAATCCCGATCTGGTCGATAACATCTGGATCAATCAGGCCGAGATTCCCAACTATTGGTACACCAAGACGAGCGCGTCGAGCGGCTACGATAAGCTCGTCTACAAATGGCAAATCAAGACGGCGACGCCGGGTGTAATCACCTTCCGCGATCTCAATAATCCGGTGAATGCCGGCTTAGTGTGGAAGAGCGACGGCAACAGCCTCGTCGATCCGACCGACTTGCTGCGCTTGCGCACCCAGGGCGGATGGACGTATGCCGGCAACACGCAAGACGGCGACAAGGCCCACCCCAACGATATTTTCGGTTGGAACTTCGTCAACAATACGAACAATCCGTTCGACTACAACGGCCACGGAACCAACGTGGCGGGCATTCTCGGCGCGGTGGGCAACAACGGCATCGGCGTCGTTGGCGTCGATCCCAACGTGCAGATCATGCCGCTTCAGTTCATGGGGGCCGACGGCAGCGGATCGGTCAGCAACTTCATTCAGGCGCTCAACTATTCCATTCAACACGGCGCGAAAATTACCAACAACAGTTGGGAAGGAGCGCCGTACAGCCAAGATCTGTACGATGCCATCGCCAACGCCCAAGCTCACGGTCAGATTTTCGTGGCGGCAGCCGGCAACGAGGGGACGAACAATTACACGATCCCCGATTATCCGGCCAGCTTCAGCACCAGTCTCACCAACGTCGTCGCCGTCGCCGCCACCACCAATACCGACCAGTTGGCCTATTTCTCGAACTACGGCCCGGACAGCGTGGCCTTGGCTGCTCCCGGCGTCAACATTTACAGCACGCTGCCCGGCAATCAATACGGAGCCATGAGCGGAACCTCAATGGCCGCCCCGCAGGTCGCCGGCGCAATGGCCCTGGTCTGGGGGTTGCACCCGACTTGGAATTACGTTCAAGTCATCGAACAAGTTCTCAGCACGACCGACAAACTGCCGAGCTTGCAAGGCAAGGTCGAGACGGGAGGCCGCCTCGATGTCGCCGCCGCCGTCGGTTGGAACCTTTCGACCACCACCACGCCCGCCATTACCTCGGTCGGCGTCGAAGGCTCGAACAGCACTTCCATGTACGGCTTGATGCTGACCTTCAACGAACCCATCGACGTTAGCTCGTTCAGTTCTAGTGCCGTCCGGTTGACGAACCCCTACGGCCAAGCCATTCCGGTCGTGGTCAACGTGGTTCCCGACTCGTCGGATCGACAGATCCGCTTGACCTTCGCCAATCAGACGCTTTTGGGCAATTACAAGCTGTCGATCGACTCCGCTGTCCGCGACATGATGGGCGTGGCCATGACACCCTACGTTGGGGTCGTCACGCTTAATCCGGTGCAGACCTACGGCAGCAGCGTCGCCCAGGCGATAAAACCCTACGGCTTGGCCATGTCGTCGATTACCGTGCCCGCCGGGATGACCGTGGGCAACGTGCAAGTGCGGGTGAACGTCAACTATCCCCACGACGACAATCTGTATCTCTATCTGATTTCGCCGACCGGCAAGACGATCGCCCTCGACTACAATCGCGGCGGAGCGGGGGCGAACCTGACCAACACGCTGTTCTCGCAGCAAGCCAGCACGCCGATCGGCCAGGGGCACGCCCCGTTTGACGGAGCGTACATTCCGGAAGCGGCCTTAAATCAACTCGTAGGCAGCAACGCCGCCGGCAGTTGGCGTCTGGGCATTCGCAACTCCGGAGGCGGCAGCGGTACTTTGGTGAACTGGTCGCTGATCTTGTCTCCCGCCGCCACCATCGACGCGGTCTCCACCAGTTCGGTACCGAGCAGTTCCCTGGCCAACACGGCCAGCACGACGACCACGCACACCTACACCAGCAGCGCCGCTCAGGCCATCAAGCCCTATGGCTTGGCTCTGTCTCCCATCTCGGTTCCGTCCGGTACCACCGTGAGCAACGTGCAAGTGCGGGTCAATGTGAGCTATCCCGACGACGCCAAGTTGTACGTTTATTTGATCTCGCCGACGGGCAAGACCGTGGCCCTCGACTACAACCGAGGCGGCACGGGGGCGAACCTGACCAACACGCTGTTCTCGCAGCAAGCCAGCACGCCGATAAGCAAAGGGGCTGCTCCGTTTGACGGATCGTATCTGCCCGAAGCGGCGTTGACCAATCTGGTCGGCAGTGCGGCGGGCGGCGTCTGGCGTTTGGGAGTGCGCAATTACGGAGGCGGCAGCGGAAACCTCGTCAACTGGTCGCTCGTTCTCACTTCCGGTGGCACAGCAAGCAGTATCAAGACCAGTTCCGTGGACGTTGCGATGACTCCTCCGACCAACCCGACTCCCGCTCCGGCCATCGCCCCCGAAGCGCTCAATGCCAATGCTAAATCGACGTTCGCGCTGGTCGCCAACGTCACGGCTCCGCCACCGCTCCTTCCACAGCCCACTCCAGAGCAGACCGCCGCCGCCGCGCCTACCTCTCCCGCAGTTCTCGGAAAAGTCCTCTCTTCCGTTCGATCCCTCAAACGATTTATGGGCACTTTATGGACCGGCAAACGGCCCAAAGGTGACGCAAACGAGACGGCGGAATGAACGCGAGGTGGAGCCTCCCCTCGTTTCCACGCGTGCCGGCGCGGATTTTGATGGCCAAACGCGCGTGGCTCTGGCATACTATTTCCATTCGACGAAGCGCAACGATTCAAACGCGAAAGATGGAAAGGTGCGACGATGGGTAAGCGTTGGACAATGGCCGCGGTGATCCTAACTTCCCTGGCGCTGTCGGCGACACAAGGCGCTCCCGCTCCCGCCGACAAGAACAAAGCCAAGGGCGAGAAGACGGACTACAAGGTCTACAACAGCTATTTCGTCTCCAATAAGGCCGGGATCAAGGACGGGTCTACTTACAAGGCCTTTGCGGATCAGACGAGCTTCGGGACGATCTTTCGTCCCGCGCCGCCGTTGATCGGTAAGAAACGGGAATACCTGCCAAAGGATGTCTTCGACGCCAAGATCGTCGCCACCGTCATCAAACAGGGCAACAAAATGGTCGAATACAAAGTCGAGAAGGCGACCGTGGACAAGGACACCCTGTATGTGCAATACACGACGACGAGCAAGGATACGCCGACCGCCACCTTCGCCTCGTCGCTCATCCTGACGGTGGACAAAGGCAAGATTGCCACGGTGATCTTTCTCGAAGACGGCAAGAAAGTCGGCACGGCGAAAGTGGAGCAGTAATTCGGCGAGCCGGGAGCGTCCAAGCTCCCGGTAGACAAGGAGCGGGGAGCCATCGCCCCCCGCTCGTTCCACATCACGGCCGCGCCTTCATGCGCTGCAGCAGTTCCTTCAGCCGTTTCACCGTCTCCGCTCGTGCTGGTTCGGCGGCGAGGTTCGTCTCCTCGCTGGGATCGTTTTCGCGGTCGTAGAGTTCGATGCCTTTCTTGCCGTCGTCCCATTCGATGTAGCGCCAGCGTGGCGTGCGGACGGTTCGACCCATGAGTTTGCCGCGCGTCACCTGCGAGAAAGCGGCTTCGTCCCATTTGGCTAGGGGATCGTCGAGCAGCGGGCGCAGACTCTTGCCTTGCAATTTCCCCTGCGGTTTCAACCCGCACAGATCGGCCAACGTCGGATACACGTCGATCGATTCGACGAGGCGCGGACTGCTCTTGCCGGCCGATTTCCCACTCGGAGAGGAGATCAGGAGAGGCACGCGCACGGACTCTTCGTAGAGGCTCATTTTTTGCCAGAGCCCGTGTTCGCCGAGATGCCAGCCGTGATCGCCCCACAGAACGATGACGGTATGGTCCGTCAGTTTGAGGCGGTCGAGGGCGTCGAGAACCTTGCCGATCTGGGCATCGACGAAGGAGACGGAGGCGTAATAGGCGCGGATGGCCTCGCGGCATTGGTCTTCGTTCAGGCCGTAATTGGCCTCTTTGTGGTTTTGGCCCAGCAACGCCAGCTCCGGCTTGCTTGTGCGGTCCTTGTCTTTCAACTTCGGTACGGAGACGCGCTCCAGCGGATACATCTCGAAATACTTTTTCGGCGCGATCCACGGGACATGGGGACGATAGAAGCCGACGCCGAGAAAGAACGGTTTGTGGCGATTGGCTTCGAGCAATTTGATGGCCTCGGCCGCGCCAATGCCGTCGGTCTGTTCCTCGTCTTTGCTGTCGTCTCCCAGGTAACGGAGCGACGCACCGAGGTTGCGCAATTGGGGAGTCAGGACGTGCAGTTTGTCCTCTTCGTCTTTATCCACGCCGCGCGGATTGATGCGCTTATCCCACGAGCGGGCGTCGTCGAGTCCGTTGGTGCCGATCTGCCCGGGCACGCCGTAGTGGAAGATCTTCCCCACGCGGGCCGAGTAGTAGCCGTTGTTGCGGAACAGTTGCGGCAACGAGACCACATCGGGATGGAGTTTGCGAAAGTCGGTTTGCAGATCGAAAACACGGGTAACGTCGGGCCGCATTCCCAGGAGCATGGAGACGCGGCTGGGGCTGCACAGGGGGAACTGGCAGTAGGCGCGGTCGAAGCGGACGCCGCGCGCCGCCAGCCGGTCGATGTTCGGCGACTTCACCAGCGGATGGCCGTAACATCCCAATGCGGTGTTGAGATCGTCCACGGCGATGAACAAGACGTTCGTTTTCGGAGCGTCCTCGGCGGCGTGGGCTAAGGATGCGGCGAACGACGCCAGCACCAGGGAGAGAGCAAGCGTGCATCGTCTCATGGTCTTCCTCGCGGGAAAGGGGCGATGTGCGCGGATCGAGCTTCTGCGTTCAACATAAGCGCCGTTTGTTGGAAGAACAGCCAAATTCTTTCCCGAGAGCTTCTGAGACAATCTCTAATTCATCCGCAGCGAGGCGATGAGTTGTTCGCCGAACGGCTTTTCGAGAGGATGGAGCGACTTGACCTCGAAGCCGCGCTTGCCGGCGTCTTCCAGGGCTTGGCGAGCCTCGCGCGGCTTGTTGAGGGCGGCGAGGGCGCGGGCGAGATGGAAGGCTCGGCTCGGCGACGAGGATAGCGACAGGGCCGATTGCAAGTCTTCCACCGCTTTCTCGGTATGTCCCAAGGCCAGCTGGATCACGCCGCGCGTGTCCAGCAACTCCGGCGACGGGCCGACGAGATCGATGGCCCGATTGATCTGACTCAGCGCTTCGTCGGACGGCGGCTTTTTGAACGCCAACAGCCAAGCGAGATTGTTGAGAACCATCACGTTGTCGGCGTCCTTGGTCAAGGCGCGCCGATAAACGGACTCTGCCTCGTCGAAGCGCGCTTGGAGATCGTAGACATCGGCGAGACAAACCATGAGGGCGATGGAATCGGGCTTCTGGGACAGCATGTCTTGAAGCGTCTTTTCGACGCGGCGACAGGGAGCGTCGCCAGCAGCGTTGGCGCGGAGAATGCCGGTTAGCACCTGGCCCACGGTTTCCGGAGAAGCCTTGTGCTTTCGCGCCGCGTCGCAGCTATCGAGCGCGTCGTTGAGTCGATGTTGGCGGCCGAGAAAGCCGGCCAACGCCAGGTCGCGATCCGGCTTATCGGATTGGGCGACGTATTTGCGATACATCGTCTCGGCTTCACGTCGGTAGAGTTCTTTGGCTTTGCTCTGTTCGCCCAGCGTCTCTAAAAGGAGGCCGACGCGGGCAAGGTCGGCATCCTTGCGGCGAGAGAACTCTTGGAGGAGAGCGATGGCGTCGACATCTTTGCCCTTGGCTTGGAGAACGCGCGCCTTGATCTCGCCGGTTAGAGGTGAATCGGGCAGCGCCTTTTCCAGCTTCGCCAGCTGCGCTTCGGCGTCGGCGATGGCGTCGTGCTGGAGCAATCGGCGCGCGTAGTACGCCTGATAGGCCGGGTTTTTGCCGTCGAGAGAAGACAAGAGGGTGAGCATGTGCAGCTGAGCCTGCGCCCAATTGTCCTCGGCCAGATAGAGCCGAACCAGGGCGAAGCGCTCTCCGGCAGGGAGCGTGCCGCGCTGCGCCAGATCCTCGAACAGGCGAATGGCTTCCTTGCGCCGGCTGAGGCGTGTGGCCAACAGCAGCGCCTTGGCGTGCAGGTCGGCGTCGTCCTTGATGGTGTCGAGATTCTTCTCGATGAGCGCCATGGCTTCGTCGTAGTTTCGCCGATCTCCCCGCGCCGCCAGCGCCGCGGCCAAACCGCGCCGCGCCCAGGCCGTATCGGCGGACGATGCCTTGTCGCCCACATCGAGTATCGTCCGCAGGCGCGGCTCGGCCTTGGCCGACTCGCCGTGGCGAATGTAGAAAGTGGCCACGTTGCGGAGCATTCCCGCTTCGTTGGGCGCGCTCTTGAGCGCGGCCAAATAGTTCTCTTCCGCCTTCTTCAGATCGCCAATGTTCTCATAACACGCTCCCAAAGCCAGGGGCGCTTTGTCGGCGGGAATCTTTTTGGCGGCCCGCTCGATGGCTTGCTCCGCTTCTTTCTTCTTGTCGGCGGAGACCAGATAGGCGACGAGCGTGACCCACGTTTCCGGCGCGGTCTCGTCCAGTTCGCAGGCGCGGCGGAGCGATTTCTCGGCCTCGGCTTGTTTGCCGGAGGCCCACTGTACGCGGCCCAACCACAGGGGATCTCGATAGTCCTTGGAGTCCGGCGACACGGATTTGACGGCCAAATCGAGGGCCCGCTCGGTGTCGCGCTGGCTCGGATCGGCCTTGGAGAGCAACGTATCCACCGCCAACTTGCCCAGACCCGCGGCGAGCAACGTGTTCTCGCGGTCGAGCAGTTTGCTTACCGCCGCGTTGGCCTCGTCGAACCGCCTTTGCTCGAACAACAATTGCACCGTTCGCCGAACGATGGCCGGTCGCCGCTCGCCCAGCGTCAGCGCTTGTTGATACTTGTCGATGGCCGAGGCGGTTCGTCCTTCGAGTTCGTCGATTTCTGCTTCCAACGAGGGGATGCGCGCCCAACTGGTGCGGCGCGTACCGGCGGCGACGAGGAATTGTCGGGCCTCGCGCAGCGCGCGCCGTCCGGCGTCGGTCAACTCTTCTTTCTCTTTGGGCCGCGCCTTCTGAATGCGCCGCGCCGCCTCGGCGTAACGCCAAAACGTGCCGTTCTCGCCTTCGATGCCGCGAATCTCCGACAATTCGCGGTCAATCTCGGTTTCCGACTTGGCCAACAGCGCCAGATCGAACAATACCAGGCGGATGGCGAGATTGTTGGGCTGCAGTTCGGCGACTTGCCGCCACAAGCGCTCGGCCTCGGTCGTATCTCCCATGCGCATGTGGGCGTCGGCCAGACCATTCAGCAGGCGGGTCCGCTCCTCGACCGGCAGTTTTGCCGTGCCCTTTTCCATCGCGGCCAGGGTTTGTCGTACCTTTTCGGCTGCCTTCTTACGCTCTTCGGGCGTCTTGGCGTCGGCCGGCGGTTGGGTCAGATAGCCTAGGCGGACCAACGGCAACTCGACGCGGTCGGCCAACTTGGGACGCGCCGCCGCCCGGTCCAGAAGGCGCTCGGCTTCCGCCCGCTCCGACAGCTGCGCCAACGCGATCCACAACGACACTTCGTCCGGATGGGCGTCGCGCGCCTTCTCAAGCAGCTTGCGCGCGGCATCGAGATTCTTGGCGTCTTCCAGCAACAGTAACTCGGCGTGCAGGACCGGCAGATCGAGAGCGTCCGGCGTTTCTTTCTCGGCGGCGGCCAATTCGCGCTTCATCTCGCCGATGTCGCGGTCCTTGCGCGGCAGCGGGGCATTGCGGACGATGAGGGCGCGAACCAGCGTGGCGTGCAGTCCCTGCGGAGGCTTCGGCAATCCCAAGAGATTGCGAAACTCGGCCAAGGCTTCATCGTTGCGCCCCAAGGCCATTTGCACCGAGCCGAGCCGATAGTGAACCGTCGCCGACAGCGGATCGAGTTGGCGCGCCTGCTGATAGGCCAACAATGCCAGATCGGGGTTGCCCAGCCGTTCTTCGCATTGTCCGACCATCAACAGGGCTTGCACTTCCAGTCCCGGCAGCCGCGTCAGCTGCGGGCGCACGCGGTCGAGCAGCTGGCTCGCCTTGCTCCACTCTTCCTTGCGGAAGTAAATGCGCGCCTGCAAATAGTCGAGCAGCGGCGGGGCGTATTTCAACTCGCGCAGGCGAGCGATGGTCTTCTCCGCTTCTTTCAGTTCGCCGTCCTGCACCAACAAGTCGGCCAAGGCGTGCAGCAGATCGCCGTCGTCCGGCAACTCCTTCAGGCCGCGCCGAACCAGCGCCAGCGCGTCTTTCGATTTGCCATCGCGGACCTCTAGGGCGATCAGCGCCAGATACAAGCGCGTCTCGCGCGGATGGGCATCAATCCCTTGGAGCAACACCTCGCGGGCTTGTTCCGTCGCTCCCTGGGCGCGGGCCACATCGGCGGCGGCGAGAACGACCTCCGGTTCGTCGGGTGCCAGCTGGCGGGCCTGACGCACGTCCTCTTTCGCCGCTTCCACGGCGCTGGCCAATTTCCCATGAAATTGAAGTCGATAGCGCGATCGCGCCAAATAAGCCTCGAACGCCTTGGGATTGGCCTTCACCATCGCATCGACGACGGCGTCGGCCTCGTTGGGTTTGTCGAGCTTTTCGTGCAGCAGCACCGCCGCACGCACATAATTATCGAGTCGATCGGGAGCGTGGCGAACGGCTAACTGATAGGCGTCGAGAGCCTTTTGCGCATGGCCGAGCCCTTCCTCGCAGCGGCCCATGAGGCGTTCGAGGTCGGCGTCTACTGCCTCGCCTTGATGGAGTTTCTCCAAGTGAACCATCGCCTCGTCGAATCGGCCCATGGCCATGGCCGTATCCACCTGCCGCCGTCGAATGTCGCGCCGATCCGGGTCGTGCCGCAGCACCCCTTCGAGCTTGAGATACGCCATCACGCGGGCACGTCCCGACCCCGATTTCTTGGCCTGATCGTCCAAACCGATGCCGAAGCGCGACTGAGCCTTCATGTCTCCCGGCTCGAAGCCGAGATAGCGTCCCAGATATTCCATTTCCTTGACGGCATCTTTATCTTCCTTGGCCCGGTCGGCCATCAGCAGCAGCGAACGGGCGTTGCGTTTGACCTGGTAGCCGTGGACGAAGTGAACGACGGTTCCCAGCGCGGCAAAAGAGATCACCAGGCCGGCGAGAAAGAGGTAGTTCAATCTCTTTCGAGTTTTCATAAGGCGCTCTCGTTGCTGTTGCAGAAGCGAATCGAACATAGTTTTCATCCCGAAATTGAATGCAACAAACATGCCAGGAACCCGGCGACCACGACGCAACGCAATTGTGGCTTATTTTCTCGCTCGGCAACGCAAATCGACGGTCGGGACGTTCCGATCGCCCCGCCGACGTATCGACAAGTTAGCGCTTGGGGATACGAGATGTTAACGAACGGCAACAAGGGTTAACGTCTTATCCCGTCCGCTGGAGCCGGAGATTGTCTCATCAGCTCCCCTCTCCTTTGAAGTATAGGGTGAGAGGGGCATTTGGGACGGACTCTCAGCTTCGGTGGGTTTCGTTTGACCCTCGACCGACTGAGAGCTAGGCTTTCTCGACTCGACTCGATACCCCTCAAGCTCATGCGCGCGCCGAATCCCTCCCCCGGCGGCCGCATTCGATAACACTCCGCCCGGAGGTCTGCCGCGATGATTGCGCTTGCAGAGGGAGAGTCCCACCTCGAGAACCGCGTTGGGTCCTCGCTGCCGTGTTCGTCGAGATCGCTTCCCGTTTCCGGTCTGTCGCGCCGGGTCGTCGTGCAAATGGCCTCGTCGGCGAGCGACTGGGAGCAAGCGTTTGCCTTGGCCGCGTCGAGCTACCAATCGCGCGGCTACGAATCGCCGGGCGTCAGCCGTCTGCGTTTCACGCCGTACCACGCCTTGCCGGACACCGTGACGCTGGTGGCCCGCGAGGGGGAGCGCGTCATCGCCACGTTGTCCATCGTGCAAGACAACACGCTGATGGGTCTGCCGATGGAATGCGTCTATGCCGAGGAGATCGCGGCGTTGCGGCGCGAGGGTCGGCGCTTGTTTGAAGTGACGACGTTGGCCGACTCCGGTTTGGGCGTGCGCGAGTTCGTGAGCGTCTTCGTGGCCTTGATTCGTTTGGCGACGCAATACCACACGCACACCGGAGGCGACACGGGGGTCATCGCCGTTAACCCGCGCCATCGCGCCTTTTATACGCGCATGCTCGGCTTCATCGAACTGGGTCCGCGCCGCAGCTACGCCGCTGTGCAAGATCATCCCGCCGAGGCGTTGTGGATCGACGAGAAACTCATGCGCCGCAACACGCCGGACATGCACGCGACAATCTTCGGCGAACGGGTTCCGCGCGAGGCATTGACGGCCTCACGGCTACCCCATCCTCTCATCCGACATTTCAGTCAACAATCGTCTCTGTGCGACACCGATCACATCGAAGCGATCTTGTCGCAGACGGAGCGCGACGGTAGCCCGCGCCGCTGGTAAGAACGATGGAGGAAAGCGGCAGCCTCGATTCTCTGGGAGTCCGCGCGCCGTCGCGAACCTCGGGCGAGACGAGGGTGAGCGCGTGCCATACAAAACATCCCTTTTCGAGTCACTTGCCGCGCGCTTGCCATTGTTCCTCGGCGGAGCTGGGGCGGAGATAGAGCGGTTCCAGGGTCATGGGATCGTCGCTCTCGCCGGCGCGGTAGCGGCGTAAGCCGAGGCGCAGCAGACTCGCCGGTTGCGGCTCCCACAAACTTGCGTCCAAGAGGGGCATACGCGAAGGCAGACGTGTCGCCCATTTGTGCAACCCCGGTCCCGTCGCCGCCGCGTCCGCCCGCCGCGCCGCCAGCCAATCGGCGACGGGACGAATCGCTAATGGCGTCGTCGGTTGCCAATCCTCGCCGCAGCGCGCGAACGATTGCACATAAATCTTGTCCTGTTGCGCGTCGGCCAAGACATCGACCTGTTCTATCGCCGACGGGGCTTGCAGCGCGATCGCGGCGAAGGTTTCCACCCCCAACAGGACGCAGCCAGCGGCATGGGCGAACGTCTTGGCGGACATTGAGCCGACGCGCAAGCCGGTGTAGCTGCCGGGACCGCGACTGACGATCACCGCCCGAATCTCGCGCGGCTTCCAGCCTCGTTCGACCAACAGAGACGCGACTGCCGGCGTCAGGTCGCGGGCATGACGCCGCGCCTCGTCCAAGCGCCGTTCGCCGCACACCGTCTCGCCCTCGGCCACCGCCACGCGGCCCGTGCGGCTCGATGTCTCCACAATCAAGCAACGAAGATCGGCCAACGGATGCACAAATCACCTCCTACCTTCATTGACGCCTCACTCCAAGGATTTTACAATCGCTTATCCAACGTCCACCCTCCGCCGTGGGTCAACCCCCCTCGTTCGGCGGTGGAGGACGAAGCGCGGCAAACGGAGAGCGGATTATGGCGGATACCGATCTTTTGACCATCCACACCGACGGAGCCTCGCGCGGCAATCCCGGCGCGGCGGCCTATGCCTTCGTGATCGACCGCGACGGCCAACCGTCGATCGAAGAGGCCGAGTGTCTCGGCGACACGACCAACAATCAGGCCGAATACACCGCCCTCGTCCGCGCTCTCGAACGCGCTCTGAAGCTGGGAACGCACCATCGCCTCCTCATTCACAGCGACAGCGAGTTGATGGTCAAGCAGATGAACGGCGAGTACCGCGTCAAAAACGCCGACCTGCGCGATCTGTACGATCGAGCCTGCGAGTTACGCGACCGCTTCGACGGTAAAGTCACGATTCGACATATCCGGCGCGAAAAGAACAAACGCGCCGATCAACTTTGCAACGAAGCACTCGACGGCAAACGCTAAAGGAGCGGCGACCATGCGGTTTACTCTGTTTCTCCTGCCCCTTTTGTTGCCATGTGCTTTCTTAGCCGCGGACGCTCCGCCGGGCGACGCGCTGCAAGTCGGCTTCGCCGACACGGACATCACGCCCAACGTCGAGAAGACGACAGTGTACATGGCCGGTTTCGGGCACAATCGCAAGGCGACCGGCGTTCACGACAAGCTCAAGGCCCGCGCCGTTGTCCTGGCGCACGGCAAGGAGAAAATCGCCCTCGTCGCCGTCGATCTCGTCGGCCTGTTCCATCCGCAAGTCGAGCGCGTTCGCAAAAAGCTGCCGGGGTTCACTTACGTCCTCGTTTCCAGCACGCACAACCACGAAGGGCCGGATACGCTCGGCTTGTGGGGGCCTAGTCCGTTCCGGAGCGGAGTCGATGCCGCCTATCTCGCCGAAGTCGATAAGCAGATCGTGGCCGCGGTGCAAGCCGCCGACGCCGCCCGCAAGCCCGCCTCCGCCCGCATCGGCAAGGCCAACGCGCCGGAACTGTTGCACGATGCCCGCGAGCCGTTCGTCAAGCACGACGAACTGATCGCCTTGGCGTTCCGCGACAAAGACGATAAACCCATCGGATCGATCGTGCAATGGAACTGCCATCCCGAGACGCTGGGCGACAAGAATACGCAAATCAGCGGCGATTTTGTGGGATATGCGGTCGAGGCGCTACGGACCAAGTATCGCTGTCCCGTCGTGTATCTTACGGGAACGGTCGGCGGGTTGATGACTTCCTTGCACGTCGAGATCAAGAACGCCGCCGGCGAGGCACTCAAAGACGGCACGTTCGAGAAGACGGCGCGCTACGGCGAATTGCTGGCCGAGACGGCGGAGCGCGCTTTGAAGTCGGCGAAACCGTTGAAGCTGACGCCGCTGCAAGCCAAACGAGGCATTATCTATTTGCCGTTAGACAACAAGCTATTTCTGCTGGCGCGGCAACTCGGCGTCTTGAAGAGGGAGGCGTTTCGATGGACCGGCGATCCGTACAAGGCCGAAGCCGTCCGCGAGATTCAAGGAGATAAATCGCTGTGTACTCGCAGCGAAGTCGCCTGGTTGCGGCTGGGCGATCTCGACATTGCCGCCATTCCAGGCGAGATTTATCCGGAATTGGTTCTGGATAAAGTGCAGACGCCGACCGATCCCGGCGCGGACTTCCCCGACGCGGCCGTCGAGCCAGCGATCTACAAACAATTGCGCGGGCCGCATCGCATGTTGATCGGCCTCGCCAACGACGAGATCGGTTACATCGTTCCCAAACGTCAATGGGACGAGAAAGCCCCGTTCTGCTATGGCCGCAAGAAAGCCCAATACGGCGAGGTCAACAGCCTGGGGCCGAGTACCGCGCCGCTCTTGTGTCGAGCGTTTCAAGACTTGGTGCGCGGAAATCGAAACCCGTAGCGTGAGCGAGGGTTCCTCTCATCCTCGCTTACGCCACAGGCTTTGAAGGTTCGATCCGATCAACGGCGAACGCGCGAAGAGGCTTGAGAGGGAAAAGGCTGGGCCGCGTTGGGCAGCGGCGTTGGATTGAGGCGTCCCGGTTCGCTCGGCACAGAGGGCGGTCCCAAGGGCGTGGGAAACGGAGCGGGTACTTCGGTTCCCGGAAGTGGAGGCGCTCCCATTGTGGGTGTGCCGGGCGATTCCAAAAGCGGACCTTCGCCCACAAAGGAGGCGCTGCCGGCCATCGGCGGACCTCCGCTACAGTTGCTACAGCATTCGCACGGAGCCGCCGCGCGCGCCCGAAACATGCTCATACGATGAAAGATGCCGCCGCAGCCGCCGCAAGGGCTTGCGCACCCTGCCGACAACACGACGCCGGCCAGCATCGCCGAAGTCGCCAAACGAAGCCGATTCATATGCGGTCCCCTTGTCGCAATCCTCTCCGAAACGGAGCAAAAGACGGGTTCGATCGGACAACGGCGGATGCAGCTGTCCGCGAACCAATCATGCGCCAGGAACCTTATCGCGGCAAACGAACGTGAATCAAAATGGAAAATCCGCGCCGCTCGCTCATGCCCTCGCTCTGCCTCGTTGGAGTTACCGCTTCGCACGGCCAGGTTTCTCCAGGCGGACTATTTTTCGCCGTTGCTACTACTGCCGCTACTCTCGCTGGCGCGCGATTGCTCGTACTGCAATTTTTCGCCGTTCATAAACAAGAGGTTCAACAGCGGCAGATTTTCCGGCGAGGTGGCCGTCTTGCGCTGATCCATGAACATGCGCACTCGGTTGATGGGCAGCCAACCGAACGTCTCCGGCGTCTGCGGATCGACCGGAACCCAACCGACCTCGGCGATATAAACCTCGGCCCAATTGTGACTCTTGTATGTCTTGTCCACGAACAAGACCCCCCACACCGGACGAGCCGGGATACCGGTGGCGCGGCACAAGGCTACGAAAAGCAGTGTGTAGCCCCGACATTCGCCATGGCCGCGCCGGATAATCTCGTCTACCGACGCGAAGTCCAACTTGGTCACATCCGAACTCTGTTCCTTGTACTTGATGTTCTTCTTCGACCAGGCCAGGATGTTGTACACCGTCTCGACGGCGTTGCTCCCCTTTACTTTGTTGGCAACCTTTTTCAATTCTCCGCTCGCCGGATCGATGCTGTCGGAGGGGCCGAGATAGACGCGCGCGCTTCCCGGCAGTGCGCCGCCGTTCTTGCTCTGCGCCGCCTTGGCCAGCTTCGCCTTGTAGCTCACCGGAGTCAGCGTCGCCTTGTGGATGACTTCGAACGTCTCTTTTCCCTTCGGCACGACTTGCAGCACGTCGTTGGCCTCGCCTTTGACCAGACGAGAGCGCGCGGCGTTCTTAACCTCCACCCGGACGCTCTGATAAGGCAGGCCGTCCTTGGGCGCGGCCACGGGCAGATAATCGTGGACGAACTGTCGATGTTTTTCGTTCGACGGATCGCACTTCCAAGTGATGGTGTAGGTCTTGGGGAGCAGGACATCCTCGTAGGCTTTGGCGTCGCTGTAGACGCTGGCCCCGGCTTTGCTCGGTCCCATCGCAATGACCTTGCGGCAGTATTCGAGCGCCAATTCCGGCTCCTCATTGCCGTAGGCATTGGCGGCGATCATGGCATAATAGAGAGGAACTTTATCATTTAATTTCAAAGCTGCCCGAGCGTGGCGCAGTCCGTCCGCGAATCGTCCGGCCCGTCGTTCGATGTCGCTGGTTATCAGCAGTGCGCGATCGTTGTTCGGCTCCTTATCGATCGCCTTGTGTGCGATTTCGAGCGCCTCGTCGTATTTCTTTTGCTTCGCCAGATCGACAGCCATCCGCAGGAGGGCGGCGGCGTCCGTCTTGTCGTTCTTCTCGTCGGCGGGCGCTTCGAGAATGAGAGCGAATACGCTCGCCAACGCTGGGATCAGTAACAGGATTCGCGTCATGGCATTATCTCCGCGTCTTCGGTGCGTTTGACTTGCGGGCAACGAGGAAAAAACCCTCAGCGAATTATTCTATCGGAAGGACACGGGCGACGAGAAGATCGCAAGCGAGGCCTGATGTGTGTCGCCTGCTTTGACGGTGCGGTCGAGACTAAAATCGTGCTACGAGGAGTACGGTTCGATCCGATTTCCGTTTGCGCGGACTCGGCCGATCGGCTGAAAATCGAGCGCGACCAGCCACCTCCGCTTTCAGTAATACAGTTTTCAACAACGTAATACGACCGAGGCATCTGCGGCGTCCAATATGGGTGTTCGGAAGCCGCAAACCAAGCCGTGCGACCATCTACACAGATAAGGAACCGAACCGTTTGGCCCGGTGGTGGTCGTAGATCAGCGTAAGGCTCGCCGCCACTTCGATCGCAGCCGCCTCCCAACCAGCGGACGTGAGCTTCTCGCGGAGCAACTGGCGGATCGCTTCTCAGCCATTGGCGAAGAACTCCGCGCTTGCTGCGAAGTCGCGTTCGATCTGGAGAATGTTCAGCCCCGAGTTGACCCAGTGGTTGACCTCCGCCGGCGTCGGCTCCGCGTTCCGGTTCATGAGATCGGAAAACAAGGCGACTACCGAAACGGACGGTGCCCCGATTGGACCGTAGAGCTGGCGCACCAGGTCGCCGCGGAACTCGGACGAAGATAGGAAATGGTTGGCCACGCCCGTCGCCCCCAGGGAGGGCAGCACGCTCACCCAGTAGGCGACTTCGCCGGGGCTGCCGTCGCGGCCCAGCAACATCTGGTACAGCGCTCGAACGTAGTTCGCTTCCGTGTTCTTGCCGCCGATCAGGACGTTGGCGCGATTGGAAAATTCTGTGCTGCCGAGGATGCCTTCGAGAACCTGCCCTACCGTCGCGCCGTGTTCCAGAGCGTTCACCCAAGAGGACGAGGCGGGGTCGCCGACGGCCGACCGACCCAAGAGATTCAGGTAGAACTCGTTCACGATACGAGTCAGAGCCTCGTGCGAGTGGATGATGTCGTAGGCAACCTTGGATTGCCCCAAGGAGGGCAGCAGGTTGACCCAGAATTGCACCTCGGATGGTGTGCCGCTCCGACCCAGGAAGTCTTGGTAGAGCGCCTGCACGAACTTCTGGTCCGGTGTTTGGGCGATGGGGGACGGCGGGGCATTGATCGTAGGTGCCGCCAGGTGGTACTCGAAGGCACCGAGGTCCGGCGAGGCGACGCGACTGTATCCCCGCTGGTCGGTCGTGATGCCGGTGCCCGTCGCTCCGGTGCCGAGGGCTGAGGTACTGGCCGCCGTCAACGCGATGGTCGGTGTGGGACCGCCGTTGTTCGCCAGTCCCGCCGCGGCGAAGTTCGGGTTGGTGCCATTGACGAGCGCTGTGGCAGGCAAGCCGTAGGTTCCCAGGCCATTGTAGCTGACCAGGTTTTTGGTGCTGGCCGCGAGGTTGGCCGTCGTGCCGCCGCCGTTGGTGGTGGCGAAGAAGTCGGACGTGGTCGTACCGGCGTTCTGGCCGAGGATGTTGTTTGTCAGCGTGGCGGTCGCCCGATTGCCGGAGCCATCGCTGACAACCGCAACATCGGTACCGCCTTGAATGGCCGTGTTGGAGCTGAAGGTGTCGAAGGTGGCATCGAGCGTGCCGTTGCGGACGAAGACGGCACCGCCCTCTCCCACGCCCACGCCTCCGGGACTAATACCCCCCCCTCCCCCCCCTCCGCCGATCGCGGTATTCAGCGAAAAAGTGTCATTGGTGAGGGTCAAGGAGCTTGCATTACTGAAAATGGCTCCGCCCAATCCGGCTCCGCCGCCGCCGCCGCCGCCAAAGGAGAAGCCGCCGATGCCGCCGCCGCCGCCGCTGCCGTCGCCGCCGTCGCCGCCGCCGAAGCCGCCCAAGCCGCCACCGGAGAAGCTGCCGCCGCCGCCGCCGCCGCCGCCGAAGCCGCCGCCGCCGCCGAAGCCAATGTAGCTGCCGCCGCCGCCACCGCCGCCAAGGCCGCCGGTACCGCCGAAGGTGCCGCCGCCGCCACCGCCGCCACCGCCGCCAAGGCCACCTACTCCGCCGCCGCCTGCTCCGCCGTTGACGCCGCCGCCCGCTCCACCCAGTGAGCCGGAGCTTGTCGATCCCGAGCCGCCTAACCCACCGCCACCGGCACCCCCTTGATTTAGGCCTAAGAGCGCCGTGCCTCCCGTCCCGCCCGTGGCTTGGTTGTTCGTGAAAGTGCAGCCGCTGGCCGTGAAACTTGAGGTGTTGCCATCGACCAACACGCCGCCGCCCAGGCCCGCACCGCCGCCACCCGCTCCGCCGCCCACATCGAGGCCTCCTGCCCCTCCCGTGGCCTGACCGCCTGTGAGCGTGAGGTTTTTCAGTTGCAGCGTGCCGCCTCCCTCGACCGCGAAGAGCCGAGTTAGCCCAGCACCATTGAGTGTGATCCCAGGCACATTCGGGCCGAGCGAGCCGTCTATCGTAATGTTGTCGGAGGCCCCGACAATGAAAGCCGTCTGGCCGTAGGGGTTCGTGAAACCCGTGGGAGCCGAAACCAGGGACGCATTGAGGTCGATGGTTTTCTGCGCCGTGCCGCTGAACACGGTCGGAGCGAAGGTGATGGTGTCCGCCTGATGATCCTGAATGGCTTGGTTCAAGCAATATCGCAGGTCGCCGCTCAAGCCCGAACCTTGCCCGCCAACAGATCCAGAGGCATCGCCGAGGATGTTCACCGTGTACGCATTCGGCGTCAGTCGGCTTTCCAACTCCTCAAGCCGCAAGACACACGAGCGGCGCGAACGGGACGGCGACGCCGAGTTACGTTTCCCAGGGGATCGCTTCCACGACGAGAACCAGGGAACCAGCATATTCAACTCCCTATCGAGTCGATTTCCGAGACGCCGAGATGCACCTCCGTGACGGAACGCGCGAATCAACTCGGAGGATTTAGGTGGGGAATACATCTCGTTAGGTCGGCTAGATTGACACTCCTTCTTCGTCTAACCAACCTCCTCGACGTGAACCCTTTTCCCGCCTCGCTCGGTTAGCCGCGACCGTTCGTTGTATGCAACTCGAAAAGCGTTTGGGTCGTTCTTACCGGCGGGGGAGATTGCCGCGGATCGTCTCGGCGGCGAAAGCGGCACTGTGTCGTACTTCGCGGTCGTCGTCTGCCTGGGCGGCATACTGCAAGGCGCTGAGAGAGGAGACCGAGCCGATGAGACCTAACCCGCGCGCGGCGGACTCGCGGACAATCGGGCTGCCATCGCCGTTCAACGCTTTGACGAGGGGACCGACGGCGCGTTCGACGCGGGATCGCCCCAAGCGAATGGCGGCATCGGCGCGCGTGCGTTCGTCGCCCTCGCGCAATTGTTGGCAGACGGCTTCCACGTCGCTCTGGCCGACCGCGGTGGAGGCGGGCCTCACGTCGTTGACGAAATCGGCGGAGCTGGAAGGCGTCGGGGTGGGAGGCGGCAACGGAGCGGGAGGTTGCGAGAGCGAAGGAGTATAGGCCGGCTGCACGACGACCGGCTGTTGCACGATGGCTGGCTGCTGCACCACCACAGGAGCCGCCCCCACAATCAAGGGGGGAGCAACCATCACACCGAAGCCATAAGGACGATAGAAGCCATAGCCGCCGCCCCATCCGTAACCACCGCCCCAGCCGCCCCAACCGCGATGATAACAGGGACCGCCGAAGCCGACGCCCATGTAAACACCGGCCTGGCTCGCGCTCCACGGAACTCCCAATGCGATCGCCGTCGCCAAGGCCCATTTGCGAAACATTGACATGGCAACCTTCCTCTCTGTTAGCCTGTTTCCCATCGTTCCCCAATCCGCTCAAGCGGATCCCGAGACGCTGGATACATAGCCGAAAACCCGACTATCCATCAAGATCGACCGATTGGTTGTCCTAGATTGAGGAAGAGCCGTCGCGGCGGAATTATGAGTTTCCGCGCTCTTGGGCGGCGACCAAGGCTTGGAGATAGCGGACGACTTGGCCGGGCGTCACGTTGGCGAGGTGGGCGATGTCCTCGGCCACTTCCTTGAGCTTGCCGCCCTCGTTGAGTCGGCCAATCAATTCGCCAGCGTAAGGCTGTATCTTGTCGATGGCCTCGTCGGTCAGCTGCGGTTCGGTCGCGTCGAGCGGAACCGGAGACAGGGTTAGACACGTCGCATAGCGAAAGACGTTGTTGAGAATAAAGAAAGGCGTGACGACGAAAGAGATGTAGCCCCACCAGCCCAGGGTGCAATTGATGCCGGTGAACGACCAAAAATAGCGGTGGATGCACGATTTACAGAGTTCGCCTTCGATTGATTTGCTGAAACGAACGACCAGCGCCCCGATGTTCTGATAGAAGGCGACGTACTTCGTGGGGGCTTCAACGCCGCAGCTTTGGCAGATCATGGGCGGAACCTCCGATGACTGCGTCAGGTGCCGAATTGTTGCAAGAAACGCAGATCGTTGGACCAAAATTGACGGATATCATCGATGGCATACGACAACATGGCGATGCGCTCCGGTCCCATGCCGAACGCGAAGCCGCTGAAGCGCTCCGGATCGTAGCCGCCGTTGCGCAGCACCACCGGATGCACCATGCCGGCACCGAGAATCTCCAGCCAGCCGCTCCGCTTGCACAGCCCGCATCCCTCGCCGGCGCAGACGATGCAATCCATGTCCACTTCGATCGACGGCTCGGTGAATGGGAAATAGCTGGAGCGAATGCGCACCTTACGTTGGTCGCCGAACAAACGGCGGGCGAAAGAAATCAGCGTGCCTTTCAGATCGGCCATGGTCACGCGCTCGCCGACGGCCAATCCTTCGACCTGATGGAACATGATCTCGCTGCGCATGGTGATCGCCTCGTAGCGATAGCACATGCCCGGCAGAATGACGCGGATCGGCTGGGGACACAGCTCGCGCATGACGTGAATCTGTCCTGGCGAAGTGTGCGTGCGCAGAAGGACGCCGGGTTTCGTCGTGTGGAACGTGTCCCACATATCGCGAGCGGGATGATGCTCCGGCATATTGAGCAGGCCGAAGTTCGTGTCGTCGTCCTCGACTTCGGAGCTGCGATAGATCTGAAAGCCGAGGTCGGCGAAGACGGCGTAAATGGAGCGGAGCGTTTGCGTCGAGACGTGCAATCGCCCGCGCCGCGCCGATCTCCCCGGCAGCGTGACATCCAAGGCATCGGAGGTCAGACTGCGTTCGAGGGCGCGTTCTTTCTCCGCCGCCGCTGCGGTCTCATACGCTTGGTTGAGCTTCCTTTTGAGTTCGTTGGCTCGTTTGCCGAAGGAAGGACGCTCGGCGGGCGGCAAGGTGCCGATCTTCTTAACGGTCTGCTCCAACTCGCCTTTCAGGTAGCGGGTACTCCACGCGCGCAGAGCCTCCTCATCGGCGCAGATCTGTAAGTCGGCGAGGGCGCGTTGTTCCAAAGATTCGAGTTCGGACATGGTTTCTTCGGATTGTGTCGCACACTAGCCCGAAGCGCCAGCAAGGGCTTTCTTTCCTCGCTGGCGCATCGGGCCGGTGTGGCGCGCGTTCAAAATTCATCGCTAGGCCGCCGGCAAATTCGCTTTTGCCAACTCAACGAGTTTCGTGAACGTATCGGGATCGTGGACGGCCAAATTGGCCAGTGTCTTGCGGTTCAGTTCGACCTGCGCGGCGAGGAGGCCGGCGATAAACTGGTTGTAGCGCAGGCCGCGCATCCGACAGGCCGCGTTGATGCGAACGATCCACAAGCGGCGAAACTCGCGCTTGCGGACGCGCCGATCGCGGAACGCGTAGACGCGCGCCCGAATCAGCGTCACCACCGCTTGACGGTGCAAATGGTGGCGGCTCAGGCGGAACCCTTTCGTCAAACGGCGCAGACGTTTGCGGCGTCGGAGAACCGTCTTGCCGCTGCGTGCTCGTGTCATTTACTCTCACTCCGCTGTCGGCGATCGGCCTTCGGCCCACGTCCATCGGCCAAACCCTATTGGCCGATAGCCGAAACCTGAAAGCCGATAGCAGTTATGCCTTGCCACCCATGGCCTCGATGTATTTGCGCGACAGTTTGCCGCCGTCCACTACGACGCCGCGCAGGTGGCGTTTGCGCTTGCCGGTCTTGTGACTGAGCAAGTGCTTTTTGCCGGCCTGACGGCGTTTGAGCTTTCCGGTAGCGGTCACGCGAAAGCGCTTCTTCGAGGCTTTGTGCGTCTTCATCTTGGGCATATTTTTCACCCTTTCACTCTATCCGCTCCTCCGGATTATCCGGGGGGGAAGACTAATTGTAGGAGGAGGACGGCCCATCGTGTAGGGGGAAGCGCGCGTCCCTTACGCTTTCGACGCCTTGGGGGCGAGCAGCGCCGTCATGCGCTTGCCCTCCATCGACGGCGCTTTCTCGACTTTGGAGGCGTCGGCGAGCTTCTCCAAAATCGAGTCGATGATGCGCCGTCCTTCTTCAATGTGCTGGAGTTCGCGGCCGCGAAACAGCACGTTGACCAGAACCTTGTCGTTGTGTTCCAGGAACTTGCGCGCCTGGTTGATTTTGGTATCCACGTCGTGGATGCCGGTCTTGGGGCGGACGCGGATCTCCTTCAGCTTCTGCTGATGTACTTTCTTCGTGTTCTTCTTATGCGACTGTTGATAGCGAAACTTGCCGTAGTCGAGGATTTTGCACACCGGCGGGCGCTCGTTGGCGGCCACCTCGACGAGGTCGAGTTGCGCCTCGCGGGCCATCTCCATCGCTTGCGACGTGGGCACGACGCCCAGCTGTTCGCCGTTAGCCCCGATCAAACGCACGGGACTGATCCGAATCTGGTCGTTGATGCGCAAACCGCGATCGTGTTGCGGCGGCGAATGACGGTCGAATGGGGGAATACCTCGCTCTCCTTTCACGAATCGAACGCTGTACGCCGACCGACGTTCGCCCGACGGATCGGGCGATCCGTCGCGCCGGCACGTTGGATGATTGTCGTCGGTCGGACGACGGCGTCCACAGAATTCTCTCCGGCGTGCCGGACCATTGGGAAAGATGCGACGGCGCGGACACACGTTCGCCGTCCCTCTTCTTCAAAATGTAACATCGAGAGGCAAACTAGGGAAGACCCTTCCGTGCCGTCGGGAAAAAATCGCGCGCTCCCTTTTCACGATTCACTCGGGCAACAACTCTCCCTCGGCGCGGACTCACGACGAACTCTCGCCGCGCGAATCCGTTCGTCTGCCCACGATTGCTCCTCTGCCGACAGAGACGGGACGCAAGCCCAATCGTAGTGCAAACGCTCGCCGTAGGAACCGGCTTCGTCGGTTTGGGCCAGCACTGTCCGCACGTCCAGAACCACATCGGGATCGCCGTCGGCCAGCCGAACGCGGATGCGCGGCAAGCATTCGTGCAGATGTCGAGGATATAGCTCGAAACAATTGCGCTGGCCGTGGACGCGATTTACACGAATCCCGCGCGTTGCCACACCGACTATAGCAACCTGCTGCACACAAAACAAGGATCGCGAATCGAGCCGGGGATTTGCGCATGGTCTCGAACTCCTCATCCAAACGATCCTGCCGATCGAGCTTGCCCTGATTGCCGAGAGAACGTGCCTTCAAAAGTGTAGCGAAAGGTTAACGATTGTTAGGGGTCGAGCGGCAACGTTGTTTCTGTTCGTTAACACTTCGGCAATGACGACGCCCTTTTTTTTTGCAGGAACAATCGACGCATCGAATGAAATGAAAAGGAGTTACGAATTTCCATCTCGAAAAAGCGACATCGCGGAGTTCCAAGGCACGGCATGTGCAATTCATTCATACCATATGGGGCTTCACCCCACAAAGACAAAACCCATAACAGATGCTAATTCGTGAAAGCGAAGAGGCGGATGGGAAGAGGATGGCGGATCGTTTCACGTTAGGTTGGTTTCACAACGATCCGCCATCTCCTTGAGTCTAGCTCATCTCGCCCCCATGAGCAAATGTGCAATCCGTTCTGAGGTTTTAGGAGCGGTTGTCCACCGTTAGACAAGGTGCTTTCGCTTGTATGGTGCAAGCTAAACGGATCGACGATCGTTCTTCACGTTAGGGAGTTGATTCATGCGTAAGTTGATGCAGCAGCTGTGGCAGGATGACGCCGGTATCGTAGCTCTCGAATACTTGCTCGTCGCCACGATCGTCGGCCTCGGCTTGGTCGTCGGTCTGTCCAACCTCGAAATCGCCCTGGATAATGAGTTGACCGAATTGGCCAACGCCATCACCGCTCTCGATCAGAGTTACAGCTTTGTGACCGTCCAGGGCAGCGGTACCCGTGTAACCTCGCAGAAAAACGGCACCAACGCCGTCGATTTGTTCGGCCGTCAATCGGAAACTATCATTAATCCTTCCATTGGGCCGATCAACGTCCTGGTTCCCTAATTCTACACCGTCTTTCTTGTACCGAGTCTCGACCACCCCCGAGACTCGGTATCTTCGCTCTCGCTCGATGGAATAGCGCAAACGCCGACAACAACGTACAGGGCGACAATTGCCGCATTTTCCCCTCTGCGGCTTGTCGGATGGCAAAAGGTTTGTTTCGGCGCTCCCCTCTGGTAAAACGAACACATACCATCTACTCGAACTCCCGTTACCGGAGAGGCGTCTGCCATGTTCCGTCCGTATCCGTCGTTGCCCGATCCGTATTTCGGTTGGACTTTCTATGCCGTCTTGGTCGCCCTCACCCTTGCCGGCGCTTACGTCGATCTGCGCAAAGCCGTTCTGCCCAAGGGCCTTATGTTCACACTGCTGGGGGCGGGCGTCGTCTTCAATATCGTCCGCAGCGGCTGGTTGGCCTCGTTGGGCCGCGAGTTGTGGATGCTGCAAACCGGCAACGTCTGGATCGGAGCGCTGGACGGCTTCTTGTTCAGCCTAATCGGCTTCTTGCTGACCACCGTATTGTTCTTCGTGTTTTGGATGTTGAAGTTGGTCGGCGGCGGCGACGTGAAGTTGTTCGCGGCGTTGGGTGCCTCCATCGGGTTCTTTTACGCCATTTATGTCATGCTGGCATCGGTCCCCGTCATGGTGGCGATTTTAATGGGTCGCGTGATGATGGGAGGATTCAAACCGTCCGCCGTGCAGAAGCGGATGAAAGAAGCGCAAGTAATTCAGGGTGGTCCGGGCAAAGGCAAGGTGAAGATGACCTATGCTTTCCCCGTAGCCGTCTCGGTGGCGGTCGTACTGTTGTGGTGCTATCGCGTCGATCTGAAATTAGTCGAACCCAAAGCTCAACCCGCAACGACGCAGGTGGAGAAACACAATGATTAAACGGCGAACCGGCAGCGCGCAGCATTCCTCCCCTCTCCCCCGCTTCGGGGGAGAGGGGCTGGGGGTGAGGGGGCAAACCTCCCCTCTCCGCCAATCCCTCTCCCGTGTGTATACGGGAGAGGGGAGAAGACTCGGCAGCGTGGCCGTGGAACTGTTGATCCTCTTGCCGATCGTGTTCGGCCTCATTTTGGTGGTGATTCAGATCGCCATGATGACGACGGCGAACGAACATTTGGCCGCCGCCAGCCGCGAAGGCTGCCGCGTCGCCGCGCTGGGAGGCGGTCCCGACGAAATCCGCCGCGTCGTCTGGAATCATCTGGGACAGGGCAATCTCAGCACGGCGGTCATCACGGTCATCATTACCGAGAACAACCAAGGACCGATAATCCTCGCCCTCACGGACAGCAACGGTCAGCCGATCGCTCGGTCCGTCAACGGCAACGGCGATCCGACCGGCAACAACGACGATGGCAATAACAACAGCGACGGCAACAACCAGGGGTGGCCGATCCCTTCGGGCGATTCCGTCCTGGTGCGTGTCACGACGCCGGCCATCAACGCCGCGCCGGACTTGCTCGCCATCTTCGGCGTGAGCATTCAGAACAGCACGCTGGTCGGTCAAACGATCATGCGAAAAGAGTAATTTGACTCTGGTTCCCACGCTCCTGCGTGGGAACCCAAGTTCAGCCGCTCCGCGGCGCGAGTCACGGGAGGCCGGAGGCGTGAGAGACGGGACGCGGAGCGTCCGGACGTGCGTTCCCACGCGGAGCGTGGGAACGAGGAGAATCGTACAGCGCGTGTGAGAGATATTCGACCGACTTAACCTTTTACGTTCGGGATCGCATCGCCGATCCTCGTGGCAACGCAGCCAGGAGCCGCATTCTATGAGAGCTAGTACCCTGTTCGCCGTCGCCCTCGCCGTTTTTCTCGGACTGGGCGTCGTCGCCGCCGCCAAGTATTCGGGCATTTTTAATCCCAGGCCGAAGGAAGTGCCGCCGCCCAAGGAACATCTCAAAGTCTTGGTCGCCGCCAAGAACCTGTTTGAAGGTTTCACCATTCTCCACGGCGACGTGCGCGTCCGCGACATGAGCGACGACGAAGAGAAACAATATCTGGAACACAAAGACCGCTACTTGGCCCCGAAGGTCGAGGCCGGCGAGATGCGCGTGCTGGTTCGCAGTGTCGAAGCCGATCAACCGTTGCTCCGCGAATATCTGGAAGACATCAATCTGCCCACGGCCATCAATCGCCGTCTGTCTTCGGACAAAATGCGCGCGGTCAACATCTCGTTGCCCATCGCCCGCGCCGCCGGGGGACTGATTCAGAAGGGCGAGCATGTGGATGTGTACTTGACGACGCGCGTGAGTGTGCCGGATCGAACCGACGGCGCGATCACGCAGACGGCCGCCATCGCCCGGAATTTGAAAGTGATCGTGAAGCGCAACATGCTGTGGCCGATGATGGCACCCATTGATGCCGCCAAGCCCATCGACTATACGCTGGAAGCCAACCCCTATCGGGCCGCGCTGATTCAGTTCGCCAGCACCAAGGGCGAACTGTCGCTGGTTCCCACGGCCTCGCCGCAAGATGTAAACGGCAAAACCGGCCGCGCCGTCGTCCCGCCGTCGCAGAGCGACCCCTCCAGCAAGGAATACGTTGACGAGGACAAGCGGATCGCCGAGTTCGTCAGCGGCGAACGCTCGGTCGGGGAAGCCGATCTCGAACGCATCTTCAACTTGAAGCCGATCAACATGCCCGTGCGCATCGAGAAATACTACGGCGTCGATTACCACGGCACGCAGACGTTCGCCAAGAACGGCTATGGCCTGCCCCGTCCGACCACGAGCGAACCGGCTTACGGCTACCAATTCTCTCCGCCGCCCCCCGCCGCGGTCGCGCCGGCAACCCCACAGTAAGACGGGCGTTCGAGCGGGGGTGTAAGCCCCCGCTCGTCGCTAATTTATGCTATCCTTCCTGTATTCCGCCGGCGCAGCGACGCGCTGGCATCACCCGAGAGCATCACCGTCATGCTGCTCCACCGCCGTGCTTTCGCCGTCGATTTCGCGCCGCGCCGTTCGGGCAAAGCGACGCTGATGCTGTTGTTGGCCATGCCGATTATGATGTTGGCCATGGGCATGGCCTTCTATGCCGCCGAACTGGTCGAAACGCGCACCCTGCTCCGCAACGATACCGATGCCGCCGCCCTCGCCGCCGTGCAATCGCTGGTGGACGACCGCCTTCTGTTGAGCAATCCCAACGCGATGTTGCAACTGCTCAACGATCCAGTTAACGGCGCGCGCGTCAATGCCCAGCGCTACGCCCAGTTGAATCTGGTTTTCGGCCAGGGGTTGTTCCTCGATGCCAATCTCGCCAACAATCCGGACGGCGACATCGTGGTCGGCACGCTGGCCCTGCCGCGCGAGAAGACGTTTCTTTTGCCCGATTTCACGAAGAAAAACGATCCGGAATGGTTGAGCATCAACGCGGTGCGCGTCACCGGGCGATGCGCCAGTGCGCGTCCGGATGGCCCCGTAGGTTTGCACGGCGGGCCGCTTCTGAGCCGCATGCCCAACGACGCCGTCGCGGTTTCGACGGCCACGCTCGATCGCTTCGTCATCGGCCTGAGACCGATGGGCTTGCAGCCGATGCCCATGTGTCCGTTGGCTCTGTTCGTGCATCCGTCCGGCAATTTTCGCCACTGTTGGGAGTACAACGTCGAGAAGCGTCTCGGTCCCGATGAATTCCGCGTGCAACCCAACGGAGCGTTTTTTCAGATCGTCAACGGCGGCGACGGTCTGCACGAGATGGACGTTTTTTTGGGGACGAACCAGCAGAATAGTCCCGGATCGAAGGCGGGTTCGAGCGATCTGAATCAACAGCTGCGCCAGGGGCAATTCAACGTCTGCTTGCTGCAATTGGGCACGTCGCGGATGGAAGACGTGGCGGCGCAGATCCGGTACGGCGTCTATCCGTATCAATTATCGCAATTGGGCGGGCAGTTGTTGCTGGGTCCGGGGAATTGGTTGGAAGTGAACGGGACGCCTTGGGGTCCGTCGAGCAACAGTGAAGGAGGCAAGCAGTTGCAGATGGCGTTGAAGTGGTTACAATCAACGGGTGTGCCGCGTCTGTGGCCGTGCTTTTCTTCATTCGACAAGGGAACGAATAATCCGGTGTTGTGCGGATTCGTCGCCGCGCGGGTGGTGGCGACGCCGGACGTGTCGAATAAGGGAGGGGGGATTCATTTCTCGATCCAGCCTTGCATGATGGCGACGGCCACGGCGATCACCGATCCCGCGCGAACGGGCATCGGGATTGCAAAACTGCCGAACCCCTACATCTGCAAGGTACGGCTGGTCGAGTAGTCGCTCTTGGGAGCGTCGAACGATTGGCGCTTCCAGGAGCCGAGAGCCGAAGGGAAAGTCCATGCGGGTTGTCGTAGCCGGTGAAAATCAGCCCGAACAGCTGCGTTCGCAGTTTCTGGGCGTGGGCCTGGAATGCGGTGCGGCCGATTGTGTGCCGTTCGCCGAATTGGAAGCGCGCTTGGCTCAGGCCGGCGCGGATCTCATCGTCGTTCACGTCGGCCCCACGCCGTCGTCGGCGCTGCCCGTCATCCATCGGACGGGCGGACGCGGAACCACGCCGGTGGTCGCCGTCGGATCGACGACCGATCCCCAATTCGTCATTCAAGCGCTGCGCGGCGGCGCACGCGAGTATCTCGACGAAAAGAAACTGACCGAAGAGTTGCCGGCGGCTTTGGAGAAGCTGAGTCAAGCCGGCGTCATCAAGCTCAAGGTGGGACGCACCGTTGCTGTCACCGCCATTGTTCCGGGCAGCGGCGTGACGACGACGGCGAGCAACCTCGCCTTCGCCCTGGCCGCCACGAACCCCAAGCAAGTCGTTCTTGCCGAGTTGGCCACCGACGTGCCCAATCTGGCGCTGGCGCTGGATCTCAAGCCGGTCCACCCAGCCGACCGCTTGGTGCGCGATTGGGATCGCGTCGATGCCGCCATGATTCGCCAAAGCCTCGTCGAACACGACGGCGGCGTGCAGGTGTTGGCCCACGCGCCGGAAACGTTGGCATCCGCCCCGGTGGAGCCGCCCGTCATGCGCCGTCTGTCGCTGTTGATGCGGACGCTGTTCGATTGGACGGTCCTCGATCTGGGGCACTCGGCCCATCCCGCCGCCCTCGAAGCGATGCGCTTGGCCGAGACCGTCGTCGTCGTCACGCGCTTGGACGTTCCCTCGCTGAGGCTGACGCGGCGCTACATCAAGGAATTGACCGACCGGGGCATCGTCAAAGAACGCATCAAGCCGGTCGCCAACTTTTACGGACAGAGCAAGCAAATCGCCTGGAAACAGGCGCAAGAGGCGCTCGGCGCAACGGTTGCCGTCTGGCTGCCGGACGACCCGGCGTCGATCAATCAAGCGATCAATCAGGGACAGCCGGTCGTGCGCAGCGCGCGCGGAACCAAGCTCAGCAAACGGATTCAGGAATTGGCGCAACAATTGAGTGGACAAGGATAGATTTTATCGCTTATCGGCGCGAAGGCTAAGCGGGGCCTGGAACGAAGGCCCTCGCTTACCCTTCGGGCCGGTAGGAACTTGTGAGACACCATCATGACGCAGTCCAGCGATAATCCCGCCAACCAAGCCGCGCCGTTCGCGCTGCGGTTCCAAAAACTGAAGGCCGACATTCATCGCCAGCTCATCGAGATGCTCGACATCTCGAAGCTCGGCCATTGGAAACCCGAACGCCTGCGCCGCGAAGTCCGCACCCTGGCCACCCGGCTGAGCAAGAACGCCTCCGAACTACTCGGCGAAGTGGACCGCGAACGCCTCATCGACGAAGTCATGGCCGAGGTGTTCGGACTCGGACCCCTCGACGGACTGATGCAAGACCCGACCGTCAGCGATATCCTCGTCAATGGGCCGTCGATGATCTACGTCGAACGGCACGGGCGCTTGGAACCGACCGAGCTACTCTTCGCCGACAACGCGCATCTGCTGCAAATCATCCAGCGCATCGCCGCCCGCGTCGGTCGCCGCGCCGATGAAATGTCGCCGATGGTCGATGCCCGCCTACCGGACGGTTCGCGCGTCAACGCCATCGTTCCCCCTTTGGCGCTGGACGGCCCGGTGCTGTCGATTCGGCGTTTCGGCGTGCGTTTGACGTGCGACGATTTGCTGGCCAACTATACCATGCCCGAAGAAATTCTGGCCGTGCTGCGCGCCTGCGTCGAGTCGCGCGTCAGCGTCCTCATCTCCGGCGGCACGGGTAGCGGCAAGACGACGATGCTGAACACGCTGTCGAGGTACATCCCCGCCGACGAACGGCTGGTGACGATTGAAGACTCGGCGGAGTTGAAATTGCAACAGCCGCACGTCGTTCGTCTGGAAACGCGACCGGCCAACCTCGAAGGGGTGGGCGAGATCAAACAGCGCGATCTAGTCCGCAACGCTCTGCGCATGAGACCCGACCGCATCATCGTCGGCGAAGTGCGCGGACCCGAAGCGTTGGACATGCTGCAAGCGATGAACACCGGCCACGAAGGCTCGCTGACCACCATTCATGCCAACGACACCCGCGACGCCCTGACGCGCTTGGAGATGATGGTGATGATGGCCGGTTTCGACATGCCGGTGCCGGTCATCCGTCAATACATCGGCTCGGCGATCACGCTGGTGATTCAGCTTTCGCGCTTGAAGGGCGGCCCGCGGCGCGTCATGCGCGTCTCGGAGATCGTCGCCGTCAAAGGCAAACGCTATCTGGTAAAGGACATTTTCGGCTTTCGACAGACGGGCGTGCGGCGTGGCGTGGCGGTCGGCGAGTTTTTCGCCACCGGCTATGTGCCTCGCCTGTTGACGCGCTTGTCCGCGTCGGGCATCGACTTGCCGCCGGAGTTGTTCGCCGAGCGCGTCCTGTTCCGCCCGCCGGAACCGGAGACGCCGCCCGTTCCGCCGTCGCTGCTCGACCGTCTCGCGCAGGCCGGCTTGGCCCCCACCACTTCGTTGACGACCGAGGAGATCGACCGTGAATGACGCTCGCATTCTGATATTGGCTGCCTTCGTGGCCGCGCTGACGGTGGGGATTTTCTTGTCGATCCGCCGTTGGCTGGAGAAGCGGCGCGAACGGATGGAGCAACGCCTCAAGAGTTCGTCGACCGGCTCCGACGCCGACATCACCCTCAGTGCCGTCTCCCCCGCGTCGCAGGGCTGGACGCATCGGCTGGATGGCGGATTTGACGCCATGATCGCCCGCACCGGCCTGGATGTCGAACCGGAGCAGGCGCTGGGATTGATCGCCTTGACGGCGGTAGGATTGTCGGCGATTCTCTTTCTGTGGCGCGGCGAATTGTGGCTGAGCGTGTTGGGTCTCATCCTGGGCGGCGGCGGCGTGCTGATGGTCTTCCTCGTCATGCAGAATCGCCATCGCCGCACGCTGTCCGAACAGCTTCCGGACGCCCTCTATCTGTTGGCCCGTTCGCTTCGCGCCGGTCAAAGTTTGGAGCAAGCCATTAACTTGACCGGCGAACAGGGGGCGCAACCGTTGGCCGGCGAGTTCCGTCGTTGCTCCGGTCAATTGCGGTTGGGTTTGGCCATCCCCGCCGCCCTCGAAGCCGTGGCCAAACGCATTCAGTTGCTCGATTTCAACGTCTTCGTCACCACGGTATCGTTGCATCATACGATGGGCGGCAACTTGGCGTTGTTGCTCGATCGCTTGGCGGCCAGCACGCGCGACCGCAATCTATTTCGCGGCTATTTCCAGACGGCGACGGCGCTGAGTCGCGTCACCGCCATCTTCATCGGCATCATGTCGCCGTTGTTGTTGTTGTTGTACGCCATCTTCAAGCCCGAACACGTGCGGGCCTTTTTTGAAAGCCCCAACGGCTGGATCGCCTTGCTGGTGGCCGCCGCGCTGCAAATTATCGGCATCACTTGGCTGTATCGCCTCCTGCGCGTGGATGATTGACGGCTATCGGTAGCCGACGGCCGATAGCCGAATAGAGAAGGGTGTCATCATGTACGAATGGTTTTTTCTTATTCTGTTGTTCGTGGTGGTGTCGGGCAGTTTGTTCTTGTTGTTGCAGCGCGGCAACATCCGGCGCGGCCGACTCGAGAGTCGTTTGGCCGGGGAGCAAACGACCGAACTCGGATCGACCCCCGAATTGTTGCTGGGCGATCTCACGCCGGCGTTGGCCGAACAGACGCCCATGTCCGAGCGCGACCGCACCGAATTGCAGCGCGAACTGATCGACGCCGGTTACTACCGTCCGACGGCGTTGATGGAGTATCGCGCGCTGCGGGCGGTGCTGGTGTTCGTGCCGCTGTTGGCCGCCGTCGCCCTCGCCATCTTTTTCGAGCCGTCGCGCATTCCCGCCGTGATCGTGGCCGGCGCGATGCTGTCGCTGCTGGGCTACAGTTTGCCGCGCGTCTACCTCAACTATGTGGCCCGCGCCCGCACCCGCGAAGTCGAGCGCGGCTTGCCCATCGCATTGGACTTGATGACGCTCGGCCTATCCGCCGGTCTGACCATTCTGGCCTCGCTGCGCCGCGTGGCACGAGAATTGAAATCGGCTTATCCGGTTCTGGCCTACGAGTTGGAGATCGTGGCCCAGCAAGCCGAATTGCGCAGTCTCAATCATGCGTTGCAGCAACTCGCCGACCGGGTGCGCATCCCCGAAGTCCGCAACCTCGCGCTGTTGTTGGCACAATCGGAACGTCTCGGAACGGACATCGGCACCGCGCTGCTGGAGTTTTCCACTTCGTTTCGCGCCACACTCAAGCAGCGTGCCGAGTCGCAAGCCAACAAGGCCAGCTTCTGGATGACGTTTCCCACCATCCTCTGTCTGTGGGTCTCCGCCGCCATCATCCTCATGGGTCCGCTGTTCTACGAGTTTTGGAACCGCGAACAACAGACCCAAGAACTGTTCCGCATGAGAATCGAAAAGATGAAGACGGAAAAGGAACGGCGCGAGAAACTGTTGCCCAAGCATCAGGAGCCGGCATCGGACCTCCCGCAGTGATGCGCGGGAACGCACCCACCCAATCGCTCGAACCGGCACGGAATGATGCAGGAGGATTCGCCGCATGTCGTATGGCCAACCGGCCGGCAATGTTCGCATTCGACTATTGCCGATTTTCTTAGCCCTCATCGCAGCCGCCCTTCTCGTCGTCAAGGGCTGGCAGACGGGGCCGTTCGGGCGCAATCAAATTGTCGCGCTCAATCCCCAGCAAGAAGCGCAGCTGGGCGCTCAGGCGTTTCAGCAAGTACAACAAACCTCGGAGGTGGTGCGCGACGGCGCGATTGTTTCCGTGGTGCGACACATCGGCGAACGCCTCGCCGATGCTTCGACCAATCGAGACGTGCTGGCGCAGTTGAAGCTGAAGCCCCAGCAGTTTCAGTGGCAATACCGCGTCGTGCGCAGCCGAGAAGTCAATGCCTTCTGTCTGCCAGGCGGAAAAGTCGTGGTCTACACGGGTATTCTGCCGGTGGCCGAAACGGAGGACGGCTTGGCGACGGTTCTCGGTCACGAGATCGGCCACGCTCTGGCGCACCACGGCGCGGAGCGCATGGCCCAACAACAACTCGTGCAGCTCGGTCAAGCCGCCGTCGCCTCGTCGCTGAGCGATCTCGATCCTCGGCAGCAGCGTCAAGTGATGGGACTGCTCGGCGCGGGATCGCAGTTCGGCTTGCTGTTACCGTTCAGCCGCAAGCACGAGTCGGAGGCCGACCACCTCGGTTTATTGCTGATGGCCGGCGCGGGCTACGATCCGCGCGAGGCCATTCTATTTTGGCAGCGCATGGAGAAGGTCGGCGGCGGCCGGCGCTCCGAGTTCACGTCCACGCACCCCAGTCACGAACATCGCGTGCGCGATCTGAAAGAGTGGCTGCCGGAGGCCATGCAACTATACCGCGCCAGCGACAAACAAAGAAACCGGCCGCTTCCGCGCGGGTGACGGGCCTCGTAGCACGTCGAAACCAAACTCTGAAACGAT
>JAKBCS010000278.1 GCA_021807595.1 Planctomycetota bacterium
ACATCGCAGCGAAACGAGAGTCTGACATGGGTGCGGCCGGTCCCGCCATTTTGTTCGTGCTTCTATTGGCCGCGTCGGCGATGATCGGCGTATATGTGTTGGCGTTTGCCGCGCGATGCGTTCTCGTAGTGGTGAACGAGACGGCGGCGGGGCAAGATGAAATCGTCTGGCCGAGCGAGCCCTATCAGGATTGGCTGGGCCATGCCGTGCAATTCATCGAGTTGGTGGGCATTTGGCTGGCACCGTCGGCTCTGCTGGCGCGGCTGCTGCGCGGCGTGTGGCTGCCCGATGACGGCGCGCTGCGCGTGCTGTTGATAGCGGCTCCGGGATTGTGGCTGTTCTTTCCCATCGGTCTATTGTCGTCGCTGAGCGCCGAATCCCGGTGGGTGCCGTTTCGTTGGGCCATTTGCGTGCGCTTTTTGCGTGCCGCTCCTTCTGCTTTGGTGTTCTACTTCCTCACCGCCCTTGTGCTGGGTGCCGCCGTCGTGCCGTGGTATTACGCGCTCTTTGGCGGGCACGGCTACTTGTTGTTGCCGGCGGCGGGGGGGTCCGCCGTCGTGCTGTTCCTGTATGCCCGCCTCTTGGGTCGATTGGCGTGGATCATTTCACGCTTGCCGACCAAAGAGCGGCCTCCGGCCAAGGTCAAGGAGGCGAAACGCCCCCCGCCGCGCGGCAAGAAGAAACGCAAGCCGCGCGCCGAAGTGCAAGACCCCTGGGCCGTTCCCGAAGACGAGGAACGCGCGCACCGAACGAACAAGCGCTTTCCGTGGGCCGAGGATAAAAAGACAGAAAAGAGTTCCAATATCCCCAGTGCCGACGATATGGAAAGCTATGGGATCGCCTCGGAGCGAGAGCGCGTGCCGGAGCCGCCGTCCGCGCCGCCGCCGCGCTCGCGCCTGGCCATGTCGCCGCACGAATACGACCCCATCGACGTGCAACAATCTCCCCCGACGCCGGGACCGCCGACGGAGACGCAATCCGAACTGTTCGCGCAGCAAGTGGCTCAGCGCCTCGCCGAGCGCACCCATGTGCGGCCGGTGCTGCCGCCGCATCCGTTCGTCAACGGCGTCTATACTTTCCCCCTGTATCCGCGCTGTATTCCCAGCGGGCTGATGTTGTCGTTGGGATTTCTGGTCGAAGGCGTCCTCGTGCATCAAATGATGGAATACGGTCGCGTTCTCTTCGGTTGGTGAGGAGTGTCCATGCGCTACGACGAGGAAGACGACTGGGTTCCGCGTCCGCCGTCGCCGAGCGGCTTGGAGGCGTTTGCGGGCGGCATCGGTTTCGTGATCGTCACGCCGCGCGTTTGGGGTTATGCTTTGGTGCCGATGGGGATGCTGCTGATGCTGTTCTGCGGGCTGAGCGGTTTGGCGATGTGGTATTCGCATTCCATCGGCCATTGGGCGATTGCTTCCGACGTTGGCTTTTGGGGCGAAGTAGGCCGCTGGACGTTGATCGTGGTTGCCGCGCTCATCGGCCTGATTGTGGCGATGCTGTTGGCGTTGAGTCTGGCTCAGCCGCTGTCCGGCTTCGCGCTGGAGGCGGTGGCCCATGCCCAGGAACTCGCTCTGACCGGCCGCGCCGTACCGAAAACCTCGTTTCTGGCGGCGCTCGTCAGCACGGCCAAGTCGGTGGCGATCGCCGTTTGCATCGGCGGCACGGCGCTGGTTATTCTCTTTCTCGTCGGCTTTTTCTTTCCTCCGGCGCTGGTCGTGACGATGCCGCTGAAGGTGCTGGTGTGCGGCTGGATGCTGGCGTGGGACTTCGTCGACTATCCCTTGGCCATGCGCGGCGTCGGCCTGGGCGAACGGTTCGACTGGGTGGGCCGCAATTTCGGCGCGTTCACTCTGTTCGGCGTTCTGTGGGCGCTCTTATTGGTGGTGCCGGGAATGCAACTGGTGATTCTGCCGATGGGCGTCGCCGGCGCGACGCGCCTGGTCGTCGCCGACGAAGCCCACCGCCGCCTGGAACTTTAGGGGAAGGTTCGGCTATTTCGCCCACTGGATGACGGCGATCTCCTTCAGTCGGGCGATCTCGGCGCGGGTGGCCGGCATCCTGGTGGAACGGAGATCGTTTATACCTTCCCGGTATTTCGCAATCATTCTCGCATCTTTCTCAGACTCGATTCGCTTTTCGAGATCCCGGCAGCAGTCCTCGTGTACTTTGAGACCTCTCTTAAGAAAGTCTATACGGTCCTTTTCCCAATGGACGTAGGTACGAAGAAGGGCGTTGAGAATGGCTGCCTGTTCGGCACGGCTTCCGGCTCGAAACGTCAGTCGGAGTCGTTTCCGTTCGGCCTCTGGAGTTACACGCAGATTCTGTGCGAGCCATTCGCATGGGTCTTTAGCGAGGCGGATCGAAGGCAATTTGCGGACCTCGGGATCGTTCCGAGCTAGCAGAAACAAGCCGCGAGGACGAGGATGACTGAGCCGATCGGTTTCATATTTGCGGTGTTCTTCCGCCGTCTTCCCCTTTGGAGGTAACCCGATGTCAAGTATCGCAAAGGGATCGGGGGCCGGCGCGGATAACACGTTTATGCTGGCCAGAACGGTTACCAGCAATGCGGCAGCAAGTCGAAATCGCATGATACTTCGTCCTTAGGTCGCATCGAAAAATGACTTCCAAGGTTAGCCGCGACTCGGAGCGGAGCGCGACGGCAACGCGCTCCGCTCCGCGTCGCGGCTAACCTCCTTAAACGAGATTATGTCCGTCACACCCGTTCTGCCCCCGCGTTTGACGATTGCATCATTACCTTTAATGCGGTCCGAATCAAACCCGGCCTTGTCGATCGACGTCGCCGGGGTGTCGCCTTTCCGCGCGGGAGCAAAGAGGATCCCGCATGGATTGAAAG
>JAKBCS010000159.1 GCA_021807595.1 Planctomycetota bacterium
GTGACCGCGAGGACCGTGGCTCATGTGGCCGCGAGGACCGTGGCTCATGTGGCCGCGAGGACCGTGGCTCATGTGGCCGCGAGGACCGTGGCTCATGTGACCGCGAGGACCGTGGCTCATGTGACCGCGAGGACCGTGGCTCATGTGACCGCGAGGACCGTGGCTCATGTGACCGCGAGGACCGTGGCTCATGTGACCGCGAGGACCGTGGCTCATGTGGCCGCGTCCACGGGGGCCATGATGACCGAAGGCGGCGTGGCCGAATCCACGCCCTCTCCCCATCGTGGGATAATGGCGGCCTTTAGACCCCCTCATTCCGTGTCCTCTCGGACCATGACCCTTGGGACCATGTGCTTTGTGACCGCGAGCGAAGTGACCCTTGGGACCATGTGCTTTGTGACCGCCGAAATGGGGTCCAGCGGGACCGCGAGCTTTCGGACCATGCGCCTTCGGACCAAACGTCCGTTGAGGCGGCGCGAATCGCGCGCTGCCTCGACTTCGTTCGGCACTCGGGCGGGCCGGACGGCGAAACTCTTGTCCGCGAGCTTGCGAACGCCAATCGCCTTTGCCCTGCGGACCACGACTCGCCGAGGAACCGCGCGGAGGAGTCGCATGTCCGCGAGGAGAAGCAGGCATCGGACGGGTCTCGCGCGTGGAGCGCGGAGGACCGCCAAAGCGGCCGGGGCCAAAAGGCGGAAGGCTTCCCCGCGCCCGGGGCGATTCTTTCTTCTCTCCCATTTTGCCTTGGGGAGCGGGCGGACGCGGTCCTCCTGGACGCGGGCCACGCGGTCCCATGCCGAAATCGGGACGG
This sequence comes from Planctomycetota bacterium, assembly GCA_021807595.1. Taxonomy (GTDB): domain Bacteria; phylum Planctomycetota; class Planctomycetia; order Gemmatales; family Gemmataceae; genus JAJPHU01. The sequence continues at coordinate 812 of JAKBCS010000159.1, forward strand.
GATGTGCTGCCGCGAAGTTCGTCGTCGCGGCGTCCGGGAGGTCCGCCTTTCGGTCGGCCCGGAGGTTCGGGACGCGCATCGGCTTTACCCTTGCCCTTGCTCTTCCCCTTGCCCATATCGGGAGGCGCTGGAGGACCACCGCGCGGGCCGGCACCACGGCCGCGGTTGTCGTCAGCCAATTTGGAGTCTTGATCTTCGGGATCGACACGTCGAGAGCGATCGTAGCTCCCGCGACGGCTATCCCAATCGGGGAAGCCGCCAAACCCGCGCGAACGATCGCGCTGGAATCGGGTCTTTCCGCCGCTGCCGTCGGCGCTCGGTTCGTCCGCTTGGATGCCGAACCCGATTAGCATCGCCGTCCCGATTCCCAGTAGTAAACCCAACTTCTTCATTATCCCTCCCTCGTTTTGACAAAAGACATCGCCCATGTGGCGAGTCGTCCTTGCTCCCTTGAATGAGAACTTCTACGACGGAAAAAGGGGGCGAGCGTGGGCATCAGCCGACTGATTTCTCGCTCATCAGGGGACTGACTCCCTCCCGCTCGCCAGCGGTTTTTCGGTTCGCCCTTACTTATCCGTACCCGAGTTTCGGCGATTGGGACGATTGCCGCCGCCGAACTGCGGGCGTTCGATCTTGCCCGTGAAGGTTTCGCCCTGCATTTCTTTGAGCTTGGTCTTCTGGTCGGCCGTCAGCACGCCCATCACCTTTTCCGTCGTCGCTTTCATGATCTCTTGGCGCTTCTTCCGAGCATCTTCGTCGCGCCCCAGCCCTTGCATCTCTTCGCGCGATTTCGCCTGAATTTCACGAATCTTGTCTTTTTGCTCTTCGCTGACCTTCAGGGCTTTGACGACATCCTCGTTGCGAAGGGCACCCGCTCCCATTTGTTGCAATGCGATCTGCTTCGCGCGCTTGAGTTGTCCCGCCTTGAGGATCTCGCTCATGGCCTTGTCGTTGGACTTGGCCAACTCTTGCATCTTCGTCCGGCGATCTTCTTGGCTCAGATCGCGCAGCCCTTGGAACGACTCGCGCTGCTTCTCCGTTAATTCCTTGATCTTTTTAACCTGCTCGTCGGAGAGCTTCAGTTCCTCTTGGACCGATTTCTGTCCGAGATAGAACAGCACGCCGCCGCCGAATCCACCCGGTCCACCCGGTCGCTGCCGCTGTTGCGCTTGCGCCGCGCCGCACAGCACTACCGTGAGAGCCGCAACCGCGCCGATTTGTACGAGTCTCTTCATCGTTGCACCTTTCCCATTACACGCCTCTATTCCAATAAACGGACGCCCTATCCATCCGGAGACAGGCGTTCGTCCGATTTTGGACATTTTGCACTTTGTGAGAACAAAATGAGTGTGAGAGATTCTTGCTTCTTTATTGAATGTAGCGATTGATTCTTAATGGATTGTGAAAATCGGGCGGATCGCTCCTATTGGCAGCCCGCCGTGTCGGCGATCGACTCCTCCACGACCCGATCCGTCGGCAGAATCGTTAATGTCGGCGCGTTCCGCATTCGATGATTGATTAGGCGCACGCGCGCCGCCCGAGATTCGGTAAGCTGCATCAACCGCGAGGTGGCCGATGGATTGCCGTCGCAAAGCGTTGGGATGGTTGTTGATGGTAGCGTGGATGGCGACGGTCAGCGTCGCCGCGGCGCAAGCGATCCCGGAGGGGAGACGCTTGCCGTTGCCGCGTCCTTCGGTATCTTCGCGTGGATTCGTGGCGGCTCCCGTGCCATTGGACGAATTGTCTTCGCCCATGCGCGAGCGCGTCCGCGCCGTACTCGATCGTCCCACGCTGTCGTCGCACGGGCCGTTGGAAGCGTTTCATTGCAAGCCCACCATGTACTATTGGCTGCTCGATCATCCCGATTCGGCCATGCGCTTCTGGCGCGCGCTGGGGGCGAAGTGCGCCGACATTCAGACCATCGGCGAGGGAAGTTTTCTGTGGAAGGATACGCAGTATGGCGAAGTGCGATGGCAAACCATCGTCCGCACTCCGAAGCAGAGGGTATGGTTCGCCGAGGGGCGCGTCAAACCTGGGATAATGTTGCCGGCCGTGTCGATTCAGGCCGTGGTGGTGCTGAATCACGAAGAGGGGCACGACGGCAGCGGCAGCACCGCGATCCGCCATCAGATGGACATGATTCTGCACACCGATAGCCGAGCCGTCAATCTGGCCGCGCGCTTGTTCGGCGCATCGGCACCGCGCATGGCGGAAGAATATGTCGGCCAGATGGAAATGTTCTTCGGCGCGCTGGCGTGGTATCTATCCGATCATCCCGACAAGGCCAAGGCGCTGTTTCAAGAGTTGAACTCCTCTCGCTCCAACGCGCCGCAAATCCCCATCGTCCCGACCTCGGCCACGATCCCGGTCGGCAAGAGATAAAGCCCGAAGCGCGAAGGTTAACCCGGTCGGCTCCAATCGTCGTTCGATGCGATTTAGCGACCTTGCGCGGCGAGTATCCGCCGGCCGTCGATGTCTCAACGGCCGGCGGATACTGGACGGTTTCGACGATTCTCACTTCGTTCCATTCCACCTTGCGAACAAAACAATGGGGCAGGCTCGTGGGTATACTCGCGGGAGCTTGGTCTTTTTTCGACTCGCCGCGTGACAGACGATGAAAGTTCGTGCCTTGAGGAGCAGGGTTGCGATCCGATCTCAAGGCACCGTTCGTCGTACATTCACCAAAGGAGACTGCACATGGAGCGTTTGTATCCGCGTTCGAGGGTTTTTGGTCTCGCCATCTTTTTAGGAGTGTTTTTGTCCGCTACATTGCTCTCGGCGGCAGCGCCGGAGGTGGACGATCTGCGCGTTCAGCGGGTCGGCGACAGCACCTATTTCCACGTCCGGTTTGCCAGACCGAAGGATATGGCCAACGACGGCGAGGCGCGCTTGGTTCCGCAAGACAAGGGAGCCAGCCACGTCTATCGGCGCGTCGAAGATCGGCAAGCCGCGCTGGCACCTCCACCGCCCGACCCCGGCCAACCCATCGAAGAACCGGGTGTCAAACCCGAAATCGAGATTCCGCGCGCTCGACTCCCGCAGGCTCCACGCCGTCCTGTGTCGGTCGAAGGCGTCGAGTTTATGGGCCGACTGCACGGCAAGGGCGAGAGGACATTCGTTCTGGTATACAACACGAAACCCCGCCCCTCGCGTCTCGACCGTCTCGGTTTGCTACGCGCCCGTCCGCGGGTTCGTTGGATCGAGGCTCCGCTCACTCTCGATTTCGACAAAGCCAAAACCATCGCCCTGCCCAACGAAGCCAAGGAACGGCGCGAGGTAAAAGCAGGCAAAAGCGGAGCGAGACCAACGGCATCGCAATGGCCGGTGCGAGACGATCTCGAAGGCTTGTGGGCCGTGGCCTTGGGCGAGGAGTTCGCACGGTTGCAAAACGAAGTCCACCAGTTCGGCTTCTACGGCTTCGCCATGCAGACCGCCGCGCGCAAGTATCGTGTTCCCTTGAGGCCGGAACTGGCCTGGAATCTCCGCGGCATCCCCAGAGGCCCGAATCGCAACGGTATAGTGGATCGGGATTTGTACGAGACGACTACAGGAGCCGCCGCCGTCGCCGAATCGCTGCAATGGCAGCGGATGTTGAACGCCAACTTCCGCGACGATCGCAAACGCGCCATCCCCATCGGCAAGATCGAAGGCATCGACGTGGCCGAGCATCCGTGGGATAAGATGATGGGCGATAGGAAGGCCGCATGGGAACCGATGGCGAAGCTCATCCCCGACGACAACTACTACCTCTACTTCAAGGATGTCCGCAAGTTCATCGAGTTCAGCGAACTGCTCGATGGCTGGGGCACGAACCTCATCCGCGCCTACGAGGTTCACAGCCGCGATTATCGCCTTAAGGAGCGCTATCAACGCCAACTCTGTTTGCGCAGCACAGAGTTGGGCAAGAAGTTTGGTCCGCTGGTGCTGCGCGGCTTGGCCGTCACCGGCAACGACGCCTATCTGCGCGAAGGTTCCGACGTGGCCATCGTGTTTCACGTCGTCAATCGCTCGCTGTTCCTGGGCGCGGTGCAGCCGTTTATCGACGAAGCCCGGCAACGGTTCGGCGACCAGCTCAAGGGAAACAAGGTCGAGCAGGACGGCGTTCTCATCGAGAGTTTCGTGACGCCGCGGCGCGAAGTCTGCCTGTATCGCGCGGTGGTCGAAGAGTACGTTGTGTACGCCAACTCACGAGTCGGCCTCCAGCGCATTCTCGACTCCTATCGAGGCAAGCATAAAGCGCTGGCCGAGGCGCGCGACTTCCAGTACATGCGCACCATTTTCCGCTACGACGACAAGAACGAGGCCGGCTTCGCCTATCTGTCCGACGCCTTCATCCGCCAACTGGTAGGCCCGGCCAGCAAGATCAAGGAAAAGCGCCGGTTGGAAGCGCTGACCAGTATGCACATGCTCACCGAAGGGGCGCTCTACCATGCCTGGGAGACGGGCAAACCACCAGCCGACCGCAAGGCGTTGCTGGCCATGGCCGGGTTGAAGAACGAAGAGATTTATCTACCGGAGGGCGAGCCGCTCGCCTGGGATGCGGGCCAGCAAACGGCTGTCTCCGAGGTGTACAACACTCTCCACTTCGCCACCCCGCTCATCGAATTGCCCCTCGAACTGGTGACGGAGGCCGAGGCCCTAGCCTATCGCCAATTTCGGATGGAATATCTGGGACTGTGGCGGCAATACTTCGATCCCATCGGTATGCGCATCGCCCTGGACGACCGGCGCGTCAAGCTGGACACCTACATTCTGCCGCTGGTGGCCAACAGTCGCTACAACGAATTGCGCCGCGTCACCGGCGACGGCGAGACGACGCTCGACCTGGACGCCATCTCGCCGCATACCATCGGCCAATTCCTCATGCATGTATCGCCGAATCTCAACGATCGCGGCAGATGGATTGGATTCGGACGACCGGGTGGCGGAGCCGCGAGCGATCTCCTTGCCTTCGCGGCGGCGGCGCTCGATCCCGTGGGCAAATGGGCTTTGGTGCGCGCCGACGACAGCCCCGTCTACGGCCAGTTGGCCGACCTGCTGGAGAAGTACGAGAACGGCGAAAATGTCGATGTCGAACACGTCGCCCGCCTGATCTTTCAAATGCCGGTCGTGGTCGGCGTGGACATCAGGAATCCGCTGACCTTCGCCGCGGCGGTGACGGCGGCGCGGACGAGCGTGATGAAAGCACTGCCGGGAGCATTGACCTGGGAGCCATTGGAGAAACCGTATAAAGGGGTGTCCATCGTGCGTATACAGGCCACCGAATCGGGAATGCGGGAAGTCGTTGGATCGCGTACCCCGCTGGCGCGATTCCAGCCCGCCGTCTATTACGCGATCCTCGATGGGGCTTTTTATGTCACGCTCAACGAGGCCACGCTGCGCGACTTTATCGACCGCGCCAAAGACAAGCGCGAAGGCAAGCCTCGGACGGTGCAGGTCAACACCTCGTTGTACCTCTCGCCCGAAGCGGCCAAGCTGACGCGCGGCCTCATCGTGAAGTATCTGCACAAACAGATCCACGAACAAGCGCTTGCCGGCGCTCCGTTGTGGTATCCTCTCTATCGCAGCGGCCTGCTAGCGCCGGACGCCAACGCCAACGCGGCGAAGGCGTTGGCCGAACGCTATTTCGGTTTCGTCCCCGTCAGTCCCGACGACGCGGCCTACGTCTACGATCCGCGAACCGACGAAGTGCGCAACGAACGTCACGGCTCAACGGCGCGACCGAAGACGCCTCCCAAACCGGCCGAGAACGCGCCCATCGAGCAGCTGTTGCAACAATTCCGCACCCTACGAGCGGACCTCCGCTTCCGCGAAGACGGTATCCACACCACGCTTACCGTGGATCGCCAGGTCAAGGAGAAGTGATCGTCGAAGGACGGCGGCGAGGAGGCGGCATCAGCCCCCGATTTGGAACGAATAAATCGCGAGGCCTGTTGCCACCGCATTCCGGGCCGATTCTTGTTAGAACCCGTCCCAAAAGCCCCTCGCCCCTGTACTCAGGGGCGAGGGGGGCTGTGCGAACAGTCTCTCCGAAGATTTTCGACTAGCGTGCCATCGACCGTCTGCCGATTCTGGCCGACGCCCTCGTAGAAGCCGGTTGTACCAATGTCGACATTCTGGCGCACTGTCGTGAGCCTTCTCTCGTACTCACCCCCTCGCGTCGTTCGACGGGTAGTCCGTTATCGTTTATCCCAGGTGATGGTGACGCGCGTGGCGGGTTCGTCGAGCCAGAGGCGGACGAAGGGGCGGTCGTCGCCGGGTATGGAGTGGGCGCGTTCGATGGTGTACGAATCCAGCGCGACGCGGCTGGGGGCCACACGCATGCCGGCTTGATAGTGCAGGCTGAGGAGAATCTGCTTGCGGCCTCGATCGCTCGAACCGTCGGGCGGAGGGGTTACATCGCCGAGGACGATCCGCTGGGAGTCGGCCTCCAACTGGCGAGCCGAGCCGGTCAACGCAATCGACATGCGGTCGCGCTGGACGGCGAAAAGATAAGTGGACGCTCGACCTGTCTCGCTGGGCGGCAGCACGGTCAAACACTTGGCGCGCGGCCACTTCTCCAGACGCGCCCGCGCCGAGGACGAGGCACAAGCAATCCAGCCGACATTGTAGCGCCGGCAGTATTCGCGCAGATCGTCGTCGCTCCAATCGCCGAGCGGACGGGACATTAAAACCCCATCGAGGAGGCCGTTGGTCGCATGTTCGATGCCCGCGTCGGCGTCCAATCCGCCGATGTAGGCGCGCTCGGTCCACAACGGCAACAACGGCGTCCAGTGCGATGCCAACGGCGAGGCGGCGCGATCTTCCCACAAAATGCGCGCCTCGTTCGTGGTGTGTTGCCGCAGCGCTTCGACGATGGTTTGCCGATCGGCGTCGAGTCCCAGTTGAAACGGCTCGGCCCCGCACCAGCGACTGGCCCAGTCGATGAGGGGCTTTCGGCCTTCGGGCATCGGCCAAAGCAAAAAGCCGGCAGCCGCCAGACCGAGGCCGATAGCCGACAGCCGATAGCCCAGCGTTGCGGCGGCGGGCAGTGTGGCGAACAGCAGCGCCGGCACCAGCAGGCGCTGCGAGCCGAATCGAGCCAACGGCTCCCAGAGCAACCCGCCGACCGCCAGGGCCAAAAAACCGCCGCACGTCAGCCCCAACAGGCGCGCCGCTTCGCGCCGTCCGGTTTGGTTGTAGATCAGCGCCCCCGCCGTCGCCGCCAAAACGAGAAGGCAGGCGACGGCACGATCGATCGGCCCACCCCACAGCGGCGATTGCCACACGCTCGCCAAGATCGGCTCGGTCAGCGATTGGCGTTGCCAGTGCATCGGCACCCGAATCCACCAGTAGCCGACCCAGTCGATCAACCAGAAACAGTTCAGCCCCAGGGCGGCCAACAACCCGCCCAGCAGCGTGAGATGCCAGGCCAACGGATGCCGTGCGCCGACGCTGAGATAAAAAACGAGAAACAGCGGCACCGAGAGCGCCATCAACAGGGGATGCGCGAACCAACCCAAGAGTGCGGTACCGACAATGCCGAGCCAACCGCGCAGACTCGGATCGCGATGATAGCCCAGGAGCAATCCCGACTGCGTCAACAACAACACAGCGGCGAGAAGCAAATCGACATCGCCGGCTTCGAGGGCGTCGCGGCAAGGTTGTCCCCACCAAACCAACAAAGCGAACAGACAGGCCGCGCAACTCGTCGCTCGACTCAACCCCGCCCCCCGCGCCGCCACAAACGCGAACAGCGGGACGAGGACGCACACGAAGGCAACGCCGATTTTATAGACCGACGGCAAATAGCGTCCGCCGGTGAGGAAGAGGAGCAACTCGGCAGGTCGGCTGCCGCTGTCGAAAACCGGCGTCTTGGGATAGCCGGCGTGAAAGTTCGGATCGTAACAGGACAGGCTGCCGTGTTCGCGCAGCGCGCGCGCACCGAGGTAGCCGTGATACAGGTGCAGCGGATGCCGGCCGGACACAATCGGCCGCTCGTCCAGCAACACCTTCCACGGCTGAGGACCGCCGAACAATGTCAGCGTCATCCAACCCTGCCAGACGATCGCGCCGAACAGCGGCACCCACCAAATGCGGCGATCGCCCCTCCGAGGCGGTTGCATACAATCCATGAACGTCGCATGGTAACGCGGACGCTCCATCGCGGCAAGATGGGGTTGAGGCAACCGAGGAGACGGTGGAAATTGCGGTCTTACCTCTCCATATGGATCGGCTGCGCCCCTACCGCGGTGAGAGTCGCTGTCCTCGGTATCCCAGCCCAAGTCCAACCGTCCCCAAACTTCTCCCGGTGAAGTTGCAACGCCCAGCTAAAATCGAACGTTGCCACCTTGTCGGACGGCACCTCTGCCAGGTACTTCACGGTAGTCTTGAGGATATTTTCTGCTTCCAAGACGTTCCATTGTGCCGTGGTGGGTTGGCTCCTTTTTTGCTTGACACTCGGCTCGCGGACGGTTAGGTTTGAAGGGAGGGGAGGCGCGTGGATTGCGATAGCCAAAGGACGCCTCCTCTTCCCGCCATTGTTTGCATCCCGCCTCGATGGAAAGGACAGGTCCATGCTCACCATTTTCGGCAAGAAACAGCGTTATTGCGATGGGATATGCCGCCGTAACTTTCTGCAAATCGGCGCTTTTACCTTCGGTGCAACCACTTTGACGCTCGCGGACATCATGAGGGCTGAAGCCAACGCCGGCACGTCGAGCAATCGGCACAAGGCGGTCATCAATATCTTCCTTGGCGGCGGTCCTCCACACCAAGATATGTGGGACATTAAGACCGAAGCGCCCGCCGAGATTCGCGGCGAGTTCAAACCGATCGCCACGAACGTGACCGGCATCCAGATCGGCGAAGTCTTTCCGCAAATCGCCGCCCGCATGGATAAATGCGTCGCCATTCGCTCCGTCGTCGGTGCCAGCGGCGGCCACGATGCCTTTCAGTGCATGGCGGGCTGGCCGCAGTCGAGTATGAGAACGATGGGCGGAAGGCCGAGTCTCGGCTCGGTCGTCGCCAAAATGCAGGGTCCGGTCGATCCCTCGGTGCCTCCTTTCGTCGGGTTGGCCGCGCGAACACAACACGCTCCTTGGTCCGATTCCGGCGGCCCCGGCTTCCTCGGTGCGTCGTATGCCGCGTTCAAGCCGGATGGTCCGGGCATGGCGAATCTTACGCTGCGAGGCACCTCCGCCGAGACCCTGGTCGATCGCCGCCGCTTGCTCAATAGCTTCGACAGCCTCCGCGCCGATCTCGATGGCAGCGGCGTCTACAAGACCGTGGACGCCCTCACCGAACGCGCGCTCGGCGTGTTAACCTCCAGTCGGCTCGTCGAAGCGCTCGATCTGTCCAAGGAGAGCGATAAGGTGCGGGCGCGATACGGCGACGGCAAGCCCTATCAATATCAGTACGACGGTGCCCCGACGTGTACCGATCAGTTTCTGATGGCCCGCCGATTGGTCGAGGCGGGGGTGCGCGTGGTAACCTTGTCGTTCGGGCGTTGGGACAGTCACGGCGAGAACTTCAAGCTGGTGCGCGACCACGGCGGCAAGCTCGACCGCGGGTTCAGCGCGTTGATCGACGATTTAGAGGCGCGCGGCATGCTCGACGACGTAACCGTGATCGTCTGGGGCGAGTTCGGCCGTACGCCGCGCATCAACAAGGGTGCGGGCCGAGACCATTGGCCGCAGGTCAGCTGCGCGCTCATGGCCGGAGGCGGCATGAAGACCGGACAGGTTATCGGCGCTACCAATCGCCTCGGCGAATACGCCAGCAATCGCCCTGTGACATTCGGCGAAATTTTCGCTACGCTTTATCGCAATCTCGGCATTAACCCCGAGACGGCGACGATTACCGATCCCACCGGACGGCCGCAGCACGTCATCGACAGCCCGCCGCTGCGCGAAGTGGTGTAGTCCAAGAATCGTCGTTTCCTCCGGAGTCCGCGGCGACCGCGAGCGGCAACCTCTCGCGGCCGACGGGGACTCCGCCTTGTTTCGCGGGGCATCTCATCCTCTCCGCGAACCTCCCAGTTCCTCTTCGCCTCGAATTTCAGGAGCGATTGACCGACTGGCCCATGCTCGCTAAGATGCCTCAGAGGTTGGCCCCTTCGCCAAGTGGTAAGGCAGCGGATTGCAAATCCGCTATCCCCGGTTCGAATCCGGGAGGGGCCTCTTACACAAGTCCATCCCCTGCAACAACATGCGACAAATCAGCACGGACAAGCTGTTTTGACGTTGGAAATGGCTTGTCTCTACTCGAGGACAGCGAAGAACCCACCCTACACGAAGTGGTGGTCGGCGGTAAGTGTGTAGGGGATGCCTCGCTCTTGCACCACAACAAAAATGGTCCTCATTCCTTCGGTAATCCGTGGGTCAGGTAATGGCCAATTCGCGAGGAGGCGTCGGGTGGCAACCCTTCGGCCTCACCAACGACATCCTTGAGCCGATCCCACAAACTAGGCCGAGAATCCGATGTGGAATCCCGCACGGCAACTTCAACCGCAGTCCCCGCCGGTAATGTGACCGACTCATCAAAAACGACGACCCCCTTCTGTACATGACCCATCAATGGCATTTTTGCTCCTCCGCGAGAAGACTTCGGCACAATCGTGATCTACCAGCTTTGCGAATCCAAACTCGGGAGACGCGAGAGGAGACGAATGATTCTTCCTCTTGGGGCATCGCAGGAGTCTCCTTCATGCCTTCAGGCTCAACCACGCCGGAACCGTCCACTTTGGTTCTCCGTGGTCTGGGAGCCTGGTCTTGGCTGCCTACGCGCGCCGGCGGCACCTGCGCAGAATTGCCGTCGAGCGATAACTTCTTGGGCGATCTCTTTCTCATCTTCCCATCCGCGCTGCCGCCCGAGCAACGGTCAACTACAAAATGGTTAGCCGCGCTCCGCGGGCGAGGGCGAAGCACCTCGCTCTCCTGCGGAGCGCGGTGAATCCAAAGAGGAGAATCAGCGTTGCGTTTGGTCGTGCAGAAATTCGGCGGTACCAGTGTGGCGAATGCTCAACGCATCATGGCAGCGGCGCGGCGGGCCATTCGCACCAAACAAGAGGGCAATCAGGTCATCGTCGTCGTCAGCGCGCGCGGCGACACTACCGACGACTTGATCGAGTTGGCCCGTGAAATCAGCGAGCAGCCGCCGGCGCGCGAGATGGATATGCTGCTCTCCACCGGCGAGCAAATCTCCATCGCCCTGATGGCAATGGCCATTCAAACGCTGGGCGAACGCGCCATCAGCTTCACCGGCGCGCAGGTCGGCATCGTCACCGATAGCACGCACACCAAGGCGCGCATCAAGAGCATCTCGACGGCCCGAATGCGGCAAGCGTTGGCCGACGGACAAATCGTCATCGTCGCCGGGTTTCAGGGCATCGACGAAAATTGGAACATCACCACGCTCGGACGCGGCGGCTCAGATACCACGGCCGTCGCGCTCGCCGCCGTTATGAAACACGGTGCCGCTAACGGCGAGCCGGGGGCGTCAACCCCCGGTTGTACCGATGTGGGCTGCGAGATTTACACCGATGTAGACGGCGTGTACACCACCGATCCGCGCGTTGTGCCGGAAGCGCGGAAGATGGAGTGCATCAGCTACGATGAGATGCTGGAGTTGGCCAGCGTCGGGGCGGGAGTCATGCACTCGC
>JAKBCS010000024.1 GCA_021807595.1 Planctomycetota bacterium
CATTTTTGGCATTGGAGATCGCCTTCCTTCTCCGGCAGTTTCTGGCAAAACATTACCTCGGCATTTTGGCGGGAGCGGACGGCACGCTGCGTCTGTGGCCAGGTTTGGTTCCTATTCCAGATGTTTCATTCATCTCGTGGGACCAGCTTCCGAATCACACGATTCGGAAAAAGGCCATCCCAGACTTGTATCCCGATCTTGCCGTGGAAGTCATCAGCCGCAAGAACACCAAAGCGGAGATCGATCGAAAACTGCACGAATACTTTCGCAGTGGTACGCGGCTCGCCGGGGTGGTGGATCCGCGCAAGATCTGTGTCCGCGTTCACACCGCGCCGGATCAATCCCAACTAATCGAGGTAGATCAGAGCCTCGACGACGGCGACGTGCTGCCGGGCCTGACCCTGCCGCTGCGCGACATGTTCTCCAAGTTGGAAGACCGAACGCCCCCAAGACAAGCGGCGAAGAAAAACCGCTCCCGATAAACCTTCTCAAACTTGTCCGTTCCGCGAACCACTCGTCAAACTGCCGCGTAGAATTGAATAGCAGAGGTTTAGGGCCTTCTCCCGCCAACACTTCCAAGGCGGGCGGCCTCGGAACGGACCTCGTACCTACAACCACTCACTTTTCGGTTCTTCGCGCGAGATCGCGGTGCGCGCCGAGGGATCGCGTTTTGAAAGGATTGACGCATGAAAAAGAAAAACCTACTCGGTGTATGTCTCGTCTTTGCCGTCCTCATCGGCGTCGTGGCCGGTGGTTCCTTCCTCAAGGGACAGATTCAGACCCCGGCCGTCGTGCCGGCGGAAATGACTTCGTATCGAGACGTGGTCAAGCAAGTGCTACCCGCCGTCGTCAGCATCGAACGGCGTTTCAAACCGCTGGCTCACAACAAATCGTCTCGCGCTCCGCAGGTGCCGGAGATGCAGCAGCTCTTCAAGAAATTCTCCGCTCCTGGATTTCTCGGCAACCAAGTCCCCGAGGAACTGCGCAAGTTCTTCGACGAGCTTCCGCAACAGATGCCCGAAACGCCGCGGCAACACGGATTCGGCTCCGGTTTCCTGATCGATCCCAAGGGCGTCATCGTGACGAATCACCACGTCGTCGCGGGGGCCGATGAAGTCTTGGTCGAACTGCGCGATGGGCGCAAGTTTGTTTCCAAGGACATTCACGGCGACGCCAAGACCGATCTCGCCATCGTTCGCATCGCAAGCAAGGAGCCGCTGCCGTTCCTCAAGTTCGGCGACAGCTCGGCGATGGAGATTGGAGATCGCGTATTGGCCATCGGCGCTCCGTTCGGCCTGACCGGCACGGTCACATGCGGCATCGTCAGTGCCAAGGGCCGTAACATTCACCTGAATATGTACGAGGACTTTTTGCAGACCGACGCGGCCATCAATCCCGGCAACAGCGGCGGTCCCCTGGTCAATCTGAACGGCGAAGTGATCGGTGTCAATTCCGCTATCAAGAGCCGCAGCGGCGGATCGCAAGGCGTCGGTTTGGCCATCGCTTCGAACCTGGCGCGCAACGTCAGCGAGAAGTTGCTCAAAGACGGGACAGTCCATCGAGGCTATCTGGGCGTGAGCATCAAGGATTTGAATCCCGAAGTGGCCTCGCGCTTGGGCGTGGAGAATCGGAAAGGCGTGTTGGCAGCCAAGGTGTTTGCCGGATCGCCGGCCGCCAAGGCTGGAATGAAAGACGGCGACATTCTTGTATCCTTGGACGGCAAGTCGGTCGCGTCGGGCCGCGATTTGCAGAATATCGTCGCAGGTCTGCCGTTGCACCGGCCAGTGAATGTGGTCGTGTTGCGCGATGGCCAACGCGAGGAACTGAAGGTGACGATTGAAGAGCAGCCGTCCGCATTCGGCTCGATCGGCGAACCGGCGAACGGCGAGCCGAAATCCGAGCGTGCCACCGAGTTGGATAATCTGGGCGTCGAAATCGAAGACCTGACTTCGGAAACGGCGAAAGCGTTTGGCTACCCGGCGAGTACGCGAGGTGTCGTCGTGACCCAAGTTCAGCCGGATAGCCCCGCCGCCGAAGCCGGCCTCCGACGCGGCATGTTGCTCGTCAAAATAGACAAGAAGCGTGTCGCCGATGCCAATGCCGTCCGCGAGACGGTCGCCAAGGCCAAGACCGAGAAAGGCGTACTCCTGCAAGTAAGCAGTCCCGAAGGCGGCACGGAATATCTGGTGCTAACGCCGCCCGCCGTAGGAGAGAAGAAATGAGGATTGGAATCGTATTAACCTCGCGTATGTGAAGATCGGTAGGGTGGAGATCGGTAGAGTGGTTCGAAGTGCGGCGAGACCCACCACGCTCTTCCGGTGGGTCTCGTTCTTCGACCCACCCTACCGCTCAAAACGTCCAATCCGCCTCGGACGCGCCGATTGGGAAACATCGTAACGCAGCGTGAAGGTTACACACATCTCCGCCCCTATGCACTCTTTGCGGGCAAACGAGCGCGCCTTGGACGAATCCATCCGGCATCGCCTGTGTCGTTCCATGGTCGGCGCGAGAATCGGCAAGCCCTTGGGTTCGGTCGCGGAGCGGCGAATCCGCCGCGCCCGAATCGAGGTTGTCGGAAATCGACGGGATAGTCTAAAATTAAAAAAGTAGTTTTGGCGAAGGCCGAAGCGAGAGGCGTGGCCAACTCTCCCAAGGGAGTCCAATATGAGACCGCTCCAGGTCCGAGCCGGCGGACACAGCGCTCAGGGCTTGCGACCCAACAATGAAGATCGCTTTGTTGCCGACGCCGCACGGGACGTTTTCCTCGTCGCCGACGGCATGGGGGGCCAGGAGCAGGGCGAGAAGGCGAGTAGTATGGCCGCGGACATCTTGCCGCGCGCCGTGCGGATTCGTCTCGATTCGCACATCGCCCCCAGCCAAGCCGTGATGCAGGCATTGTGGGAGGCCAATCGCGCCATCCTGGAGGCCAGCCGCCATCAGGCCGAGGGCCGGCGCATGGGAACCACCGCCGTTCTCGCGCTCCGTCAAGACGACCGAGTCTATGTCGCGGGTCTGGGCGATAGCCGCGCGTATCTCATCCGCGGCGACAGCGTCGAACAGCTGACCATCGACCACACCATCGCCGACGCCCTGCTGCGCAACGGCGTCTTGACGCCCGATCAGGCGCGGCAAAGCCCCTATCGCCATGTACTCTACAAGTTTCTCGGTTGCGCCGATCTTTCCGATTCGGATGAGGTGCGCCCCTTCAAACCGGAGCCGGGCGATCGCTTGGTTTTGGCTAGCGATGGCTTAACCAACTTCGTGACCCTGGACGATCTGCGTCAAGGCGCGATCCGCTTCGGCGATCCAGATGCTTGGGCGAACGAGCTTGTGACGCTAGCGCTCGAACGCGGCTCCAACGACAATGTCACCTGCGTCGTCGTGGACTTTTCGTAGTTCTCCCCTTCTCAGACCGTTTTATGGCGCATGGAGCCGCAGGCTGAGCCGATAGAGATACGTCGGACCTCCTTCGTCGTTGGCGTCGATGACACCGACATAATACACGCCGTCTGTGGGCAATTTCGCATCGAGAATCGGATCGGAATGGGTCGCGGCATCGTCGTGGGAAGCAAGGATTCGTCCCTCGCCGTCGTAGAGAGTCACCAGCGCGTCGAGCGTCGATCCGAGCCGGGCCGCGTTGATCTCGACGGTTATCTTCTGCCCCGCCTTGCCCTCGAAACGATACAGATCGACATCCTTGCTCGCCTCAATGCGGCCGCCGACTTCGCTCGGCAGCGCGATCCTCTGCGCCTGGCGAAAGCCATTATTCGGCTCTTTTTCCTCCACAATCGGCGCGCGCTCAATGAGCAGCGCGCGCGCCGGACTCTCACCGCTGGGAGTCACGACGGTAACGGTCACGGTGCGCTTGGGATAATCGGGCGGCAGTATCACCTCGGCCTCGACTTGGGTATCGCCGATAAGCTGGAGAGATTGCGGATTGGGTGCCCCGACTTTGCTTTTTTTGAGCAACTTCACCGTCGCCTTGGGTTCTTGGCAACGCACCGCCGTGGCGGTGTCGAGTCGCAGTCCCCGCACGGTCAGCCGGGTCTTGATCCCTGGCGCAATGCCCAACGGAGCGATCGTGGTGATGGTCGGCGGCTCCGGCTTCTTCGGTTCCGCGCCAAGGACCATCAGCGCGAAGCAAAGCGAACCAGCCGCGATCGTCCTACCATGTCGCATGAAGAGGTTTCCTCACAACGCGCCTTCGCGCTTTCAGGAATAGAGTTCCTTAATGGTTTCACCCTTGTCGAGAATCTCGACGGGGCGACCGTCCGGCGTCACCAACGCCTTGCGCGGATCGATGCCCAGGGCCTCGAAGACGGTGCAGGCCACATCGGCAGGCGCAACGGGACGGCGCGAGACAAACGCGCCTTGCTTATCGGTCTGACCGACGACCTGCCCGCCGCGCACCCCGGCACCGGCGAATAAAAGCGAGGCGGCTTGTCCCCAATGATCGCGGCCTACGTCTTTATTGATCTTCGGCGTGCGGCCAAACTCGCCGAAAGCCAACACGAGCGTATCGGACAACAGGCCGCGCTCGTGCATGTCGTCGAGCAGGGTCGAGAAGCCGCGATCGAACTCCGGCAACTTCCCACCGAGCCCATCCCATATTTTGGCGTGATGATCCCATCCGCCGTAGTTCACGGTGATGAAACGCACCCCGCCCTCAACGAGACGCCGGGCGAGCAAACAGCTTTGACCGAACGTGCCGCGACCATAGCGATCGCGCAGCCGCTCCGGCTCTTTTTCGATGGCGAACGCGCCGCGTGCCGCCGAGGACAGAATCATCTCCGCCGCCCGGCGATGGAACTCGTCGTAGGTGCCGATTTGATCGTTGCCCTCGATCTGCCCGGCCAGTCCATCCACCGCTTGCAGCAGCGTTCGACGGCGCTCCGCCCGTTGGACCGTCAGTTTCTCGGTCGGACTGACATCGCGCACCTTGAAATCCGCCGCGCTGGGATCGCCGGTCTTGAACGATTCGTAGCGCCCGCCGAGGAAAGCGCTCTTGCCCAGTTCCCAAGTGAATGAGGGATTGCGCGGGATGGAGACGTAGGGCGGCAGTTTGCCGGAGAAACCCAGTTCGTGAGCCGCCACGGCCCCCATCGCCGGATAGTCGCCGAACGCCGAGCCGAAACGACCGCACAGTACCCAATTCGTCGCCGTCTCGTGGTGGTCGTTGTTGTGCGCCCCGGAACGCACCAACGTCAGGCGATTCATCGTCTTGGCCATAAGCGGCAGCTTCTCGGTGATGCGCAGACCGGGAACGCACGTCTCGATGGTCGTGTATTTGCCTCGAACCTCCGGCGGCGCTTCGGGCTTGGGATCGAACGAATCGTGATGCGATAAGCCGCCACCGAGGTAGACGAGCAACACCGACTTCGCCCGCGCCTTGTTTTTGCCGCCGGCTTGGGCTTCCTGACCCAGCAAACTCGGCAGCGTCAGACTCAGTCCGCCCAACGCGCCCAGACGCAGAAAATCGCGCCGCGATGGTCCATCGCAACGCATGCGATTGCGATGGCCGAGAAGTACATCCAACATGACACGGTCCTTTCGACGGATACCATCCGTCACTCGACTTTATCGATGGGACGGACGCCCATCGTTCGCCCATTGCGTCGTTTCAATGATTGAACGAAAACTCCTTCGCGTTCAAAATAGCCCAAAAGAGATCGCGGTACACTTCTTCCCTGTTCCCGGTCTTGAGCATGAGATGGACGGACGTTCGCTCGTTGGCGGAGGGCAAACGCGACAGCGAGGAGAGCAATAGCTCCTCAATGATTTCGTCGTCGCTGGCCTTGGACTTGAGCCAGCGCGTCAGACGGCCATCTCCCGATTGAATCTTCTCCACCACGCTGGAGCCGTTTTGCAGATGCAACAGTTGGGGCATCGTCACCTCGCCGTTGCGTTCGCAGGCGCACGCCGTCACGCGCTCGGAGCGCCCGAACAGCGATAGGAAATACGACGACAGCCCCGAATCGGGAAGTTGACCGGCACGCAGGCCGAGTGGATAGCCGGGGAAGGAATCCGGCACGCCGGTACTCTGACTCAGGGCGTCGAGTAGCACTTCGGCAGGGAGTCGGCGCGCGTAGTAGTGCGAATAGAACTTCCGATCGCCGCGATTGCCCGGCCGGGTCGTCGAGGCCAGTTGATACAGGCGCGAATTGAGGATTTGCCGCATCAAATGCTTGAGGTCGAAACGGCGTTCGACGAACTCCCGGTTCAAGGCCGACCACAATTCGGGATTGGTCGGCGGATTGCTGGCGCGGAGATCGTCCACCGGCTCGACGAGTCCGACGTCGAAAAAGTGACGCCACATTCGATTGACCATCGCGCCGGAGAAATACTCATTTTTCGGATCGGTAATCCATCTGGCCAAGGCGATGCGCGGATCGTCGCCGGGCGCGAGAGACATTGCGGAGCGGTCGAGCGGTTGCGGCTTGAGAAACTGTCCGGTGCGCGGTTGCACGACGCCGATCGGAGTTTTAGCCTCTTTGTCCGCAGCGTTCTTGCCCAAGATGTGCAAGAGGGTGGGCTTGCCGGACTTCGGCTCGTGGCGTTCCAGGCGAAGGCGCGAGAAGAAAGCGGCAAAGTGAAAGTAATCGTCTTGCGTGTACTTCTCCAAAGGGTGATTGTGACACTGCGCGCATCCGATGCGCGTGCCGAGAAGCGCCTGCGCGACCGAGGCGGCGACTTCCGATTTCTCGGCCTCTCGATGTTCGCCAACGGTGACGATGAAATAACCGACGGCGGGATGGTCGTTGACGCTGCCGTCGGCGGTCAGGACCGCGCGGGCCAGTTCATCCCATGGACGATTGGCCGCTACTTCCTTCCTCAACCATTCGTGAAAAGCGCGGACGCCTTTGACGCCGCGAACATCGTGATCGCGCTCACGGCGATTCTGAAGCAGATCGCTCCATTGCAACGCCCAATAGTCGACGAATTCGGGACGTTCGAGCAGCCGGTCGATGAGCCGTGCCCGGCGATCGGGACGTTGATCGGCGCGGAACGCCCGTACTTCGGACGGTGTCGGTAAAACACCGAGGGTGTCGAGGAAAACGCGACGGACAAACGCGGCATCGTCGCACAAGTCCGATGGCTCGATGTGAAGCTCGCCGAGTTTTCTGAACGCATGTTTGTCGATGAAATTATGGTGTTGCGATAGTCGCGCCGGATCGACGACTTGCTCGAACGGCGACGTGACTATGGCCACGGCGACGAGTCCCTGGAAGCTAACCCGGACGGCGGTTTCCCCGTGACGGCGCGCGCGAACTGTGCCGCCGACATCCACCTCGGCCATGCCCGGATCGTTGGAGTCGAACTTGCACAACCAGGTTACATCCCGCGTCCGTCCATCGCTATATTCGGCCCGCACCTTCAGAGGTTGCTCGTCTCCGGGCCGCAGTGTGCGCCTCGGCGGTTCGATCGCGAGTCGGAGCGGATGTGGGTCGGCCTTGTATGGCCCCGGCATTCCGGCGCGCAGCCAGGCTAGCAACACGCGATGCGGCCTGCTGCCGGACGAGAAAAGCGTGCCTCCTTCGTGTGGTGCCAAGCCGAGCGGCTTGCGCAACAACAGACTCTCCTCCGGCGCGGCAGGATTCACGCGCCGACCGTGAAACTCGCGCGTCAGCGAGAGGTAATCCATCTCGGGAGCGTAGCCGCGCAGCGAGAGACGGAAGCCATTCTGACCCGCGCCTTTGCCGTGACACGCGCCTTGATTGCAGCCCAAGCGCGTAAACAGCGGCATCACGTCGTTCAGGAACGAGGGTACGGCTTCACGGACGGGAGATTCCGCGCGGACGGTTGCCATCGAAAACAAGACCGTCAGCGAAGCGGCGAAAGGGAGTCGCAAGTGAGTCACTACTACCCTCGCAAGGTGGGAGAGGGGTGATTCGGGGAAGGAGGTGGAAACGAACTTTGGGTCGTTCGTTCGCACCGCTATTCGTAGTATATTGTCTCGTCGTTGTGCTTGCAACAAAGAAATGGGACTGAAAAGCGAACTGGCGAACCGGCAGCGTAAGCTACCGGTTGATCGTGAATCACTCGGTAGTTTTCGCCGCTGGTTCGCCTTACTAGGTAGCAACACCCGGCCGGCTTACGCCGCCGGTTCGCCTTACTAGGTAGCAACACCCGGCCGGCTTACGCCGCCGGTTCGCCTTACTAGGTAGCAACACCCGGCCGGCTTACGCCGCCGGTTCGCCTTACTAGGTAGCAACACCCGGCCGGCTTACGCCGCCGGTTCGCCTTACCAATCGGGTCCGAGGGGGATACCGTCGTTGGGCAATACCGCGTTGCGCCAAGTGTACTGCGAGATGCCCTGTGTCACCACACGCACCGAGCCATCGAACAGACCGACGAGGATGCCGCCGGTAGTGCTCGAATTGAGCATACAAGGATTGCAGGCATTCGGCGGCGGATTGATCTGCGGCAAGGCCAGGGTATTGAAGGCGGGGACGGAGCCGATGCCGACCGGATTGCTGCTTTGGCGATTGCAGCCGCCGCCCGTCTCGCCCCAATAGAACACCGATCCGCCGTTCATCGGACACATCATGCGTTTTTCGGCGAACGAGATGGTGTTGGAGGTGCCGTCCGTGATGGTTGCGGGAAGGCGCGCCGTCGGATAGTCGTTACGGTTCGGCCAGTTACCATAGAGCGGCGGAGTCAAAGCAAAGTCGTTTGGTGCGTAGCTGGTACCGGCGCGAGGACTGCTGTTATCGGGAAATCCATTCGCCGGGGCGGAGGGGTCCGCCGGGCTAACGTAGGTCTTGATGTTGAAGCCGCACCACCACGAATCGTAGTGTCGCGTCAGCATGATGTTGTAGGTGTTTTGCTGTTCGACGAACGGCAGCATGTAGAAGAAAGGCGTGCCGATGGTCGGCTGATTGAACGTGCCGTCGATGATCGCGCCCGGAGGGGGCTTGGGGTAATGGCCGTCGATGGACGGCAGGACACCGTAGGTATCGTTCATGTTGGCCAAGGCGAGAGACATTTGCTTAAGATTGTTGGACGACTGCGTCCGTGCGGCGGCTTCGCGGACTTTCTGAACGGCCGGCAAGAGTAGACCGATCAAAATAGCGATGATGGCGATGACGACCAACAGTTCGATGAGCGTGAAACCACGCCAGCGGCGAAAGAGACGGACAATTGGCATAACAGCCTCCTCAATGAAGTGAGGAACCAAAAAGATAGAGAAGATGAGAAGTCTTTAGCGAGCGATCTTTCATCCGTGCGCGCATCATTGCGCCAATTTCCTCTGCGAGTTGAGGAATAGGAACGGATATTTTTTCGGCTTAAAGTCTCCCCACAGCATCGTAGATAGGCGCGGAAGCCGTGTCAAGAAAAAAAATGAGTAAAACTTCACGATTGCCCGAAACGCCAAGCAGAATGAACACCTGAGAGCTGTCTCGTAAGCTCCTCGCTTTCCTGACCTCAATACGAACATTCGCTCCGACGAACGAGAAATACGCTTTGTTTCCTCCGAGAATCCATCTACACTGAGGGAAAGACAAGCCGTATTAGATTTCAGAGACTGTCTCATAAGCTCCCCTCTCTGCTGTACTCAGGGGAGAGGGGCTTTGGAGACAGACTCGCAGGTTCTCATTCTCCCACAAGGCGAGGCGCTGTCGCATGACCTCGGATTCCGTTCCTCTCCCGTCCTATCCCTCCACAACTAGAACAGGGATGGGCTTGGTAGACGGCTTGCTCGCCGTCATGCTCTGTGTTTTGGCATTCCTACTGGCCTCGACGCCGGCGCGCAATAGCGATTTGCTGCTCCATCTCGCCTCGGGGCGAGTGTTCGCGCGCGGAGACGCGACGTGGGGAGTCGATCCTTTCTCGTCCGCCACGAAGAACCGATCCTATGTGAATCCCACCTGGCTCAGCGATGTCCTACTCTTCGAGTTGCACCAATTCGGCGACGGCAAGGCACTGGTTCCTGCAAAAGCCCTCCTCGCGGCGCTGCTTGTCGGCATGCTTTTCCTTTTTAGGATTCCATCGTTCTCCGTATCTTATTTGTTCTTTATCGGCATCGCCGCCGCACTGGCGTTGGGGCCGTGGCTAACGCTTCAGCCCGCCTTGCTGTCGCCGGTGTGTTTGCTTTTGACCCTCTATCTCCTGGAACGTCCGCGTTCGGTGGAGGAGACGGCGGCGCGCGCGCGTAGACAGCGATGGCTCATCGTGCCCTTGTTCGCACTGTGGGCCAATCTCGACGGTTGGTTCGTCCTTGGACCGCTGACGGTCGGATGGTATGCGTTGGGTCAGCTAGTGCGCGGGTCGGGGGCGAATCGCTGGAACGAGTTTTTCACCCTATCGCTTCTCAGTCTGGCTGGACTCGCGGCCTGTCTGTGTACTCCTTATCACGTTCGCACCTTGGCCTGGCCTACGCCGTTGGGCCTCACCCCAGGCGAACGAGCTTGGATGCTCGATCCCCTCGGTCGGGATCTGGTCGTTTCCTCTTTCGGAAGACGATTCGCCTCTTCGGCGATTTTCACGAGTCCCGGCGCGTGGGCGTACTATCTCCTCACAATCGTCGGCGCGATTTCTTTCTTCCTCGCGCCAGGAACCTTGCATTGGGGACGCATGTTGACGTGGTTGTCCCTCGCGGCTTTGAGCGTCTACCAGGCTCGCGCCATCCCGTTCTTCGCCGTGCCCGGCGCTGCCCTCATGGCATTAAATTGGCAAGAGTTCTTACGCTCCCGACCGCAAACGGAGTCGATGCGGCGTTTGACGCGCCTTGCGCGCAGCCTGGGATTGATATTGGGGTTGGTGCTGGCGGTGCTGGCTTGGCCGGGCTGGCTGCAACCGGCTCCCTTTCGGGCGCGCGGATGGGACGTGGAGCCGGACGAAACGATGGTGCGTATGGCTCGACGGCTCCAACGCGAACACGACAAAGACCATCTCCGCACGGATCGGTTTGCCCTCACCTTCACCCCCGAAGCCGCCCATTATCTCGCTTGGTTCTGTCCCGCCGAAAAGGGGTTTGTCGATTCGCGTTGGCCCCTCTTTCCCCATGCGAGTGCCGATTTCGCGCGCATGCGCGACCTGATTCTGCAAGGAGCGACGACTGGAGAAAACGAACTGCTCTCTTTGCTCGATGCCTATCACCTCGATCGGATACTCTTATACGATCCCGACCGCGAGCGCGCCGCGTCGGCCTATCGCCGATTGTTCTTGGACGAAGATCATTGGCAGCTGGCGGCGATGGAGGGAGGCGCGGCACTCTTCCTCCGCCGTACCGGATCGCAACCGTCCCCGCTCGTTTACGATACTCGACGCCTGGCCTATTTCCCCACGGACGAACGGGGCGTGTCGTCCTCGGAGCGTCCGCCCGCCGCACCAAATTGGCTCGATGCCTTCCGGCTCCAAGGCGACGACCGTTCGGCGGATCGAGAGGAGGCGGCCTTGCACATACTGTCCTTCGATCTGCAAACCGAGGTTGCCGCACGGCGATGGGTGTTGACGCAGGCGACGGGACTGATCGGATCGGGGATTGGACACAATCCCGCGGAAGCCGGCGTCGGGCTGGAGTTGCGGCTCGATTTTGGCCTGCCCCCCACGCCGCGCGAATCGCTGATCCTCGCCGTACGCGCCGCCCGCCGCGCCCTGTCTTCCCATCCCAACGACGGCCAAACCTTCCTCGTGTTGGGAGAAGCCTATTTGCGACTGGGCCGACACACGCGCGAGGCGATGTGGCAAATGAGGTTGCCTCGCCTCGCGGCGATCCGTCAAGTTCAGACCCTGACCGCTCTCGAGCAGGCGGTTTTGCTTCGTCCCGATCTCGACGACGGCCATGCCTTGCTCGCGCAACTCTATTATGAGTCGGAACAGTGGGATCGAGTTCTCGATTGTTTGCAGGCGCGTTTGCGCATCGTCGATAACGCCGTTCTGCACGGCGGCGACGGGGCGGCTTCGGCGGCTCAGCGGCGTTCGGCTTTGCGGGCCGACGTCGCGCAGATGGAAGAGTTGGTCGAAAAGGCTCAGAAGACTTACAAGGCCAATAGCGCGGACATAAGCGATCCGTCCAAAGCCTTTCACCGCGCGACGCTGGCCGCGCGCCATCGCCTAACGCGCCAAGCCCTCGACTTGCTGTTGGCTTCGTATCCGGCGATCTTCGGAGCGGCCGGTGTCGAAATGCAACTCAACCTCATGCTCAAAGCGGGACGCGCTTACGAGGTTCGAGCTTGGCTGTCTCCCGAAGACGAGAGGTCGATCGGATTTTCCTCGTTTCATTGGATCGAGGCTCAGGCGGCGGCGGCCTGCGGAGATTATGCCACCGCCGATACCGAGATGAAAAAATTGAGCGAAGTCCTCCACCTCGTCCCGCTTATGCCCGAGAAAGCCGCGCCGGTACGCTCGTCCATCGCCCTTCGGGTCGGCGGAGCGTTCCTCGCACATCTTCTGCCCACCGAAGGGATCGCCGGTTGCGCGACGGCGCTCGAAATACAATCCGAAGCCTTCCGGCCCTTGGAACCGCTGTCCGATCTATTGCGACAAGAGGCGGATTGGCATGTGGTGCGCGGTCTCCTCGCTTTGGAATGGGGAGAGGTCGAGACGGCGCGCGGCCATTTCCAAACCGCGCTCGATTCGTGGAACAGTGAAGAAGCGGCAGCGGCGGGAAGCGGCGTGGACTTTGCCGCTCGCCCGATCGCTCAATCCGTGTTGGCGGCCATCGACGAAGTGAAAAACGATCCATCCGAGCGCCGAGAACCGCACTGAGGTTATCATGTCGAACGAATCCACACCGACGAATCGTCGACGCGCGCTGTTGGCGGGGACGCTGGCGGCACTGTTCTTGTCTCTGGGTTGTTTTCTCTTGGCGCGCTGGCTCCTCTCCGTACCGACCGAACATCAACCCGCTTCGGAGTCCGCCGATCCACGGCGCGCCTATCGCGGTCCCTATCGCAACATTCATCCCGACGTCGGCTACGTCGGCGATGCGGCCTGTTTCGACTGTCATAAAGAAATCGCCCAAAGTTTCGCCCGCCATCCCATGGGGCGTTCCCTGGTGCGCGTCGAAGATCTGCTCGACCGGCAAGACTATGGCTCCGAAACGAATAACCCTTTTACCGTGCTGGGAAGGCGCTTCGAGGTCGAACGGCAAGGAAATCGCCTGTTGCATCGCCAAACTCTGGTCGATGAGAAAGGTCGGCCCGCGATTGAGTTGGCCCACGAGGTTCATTGGGTCATCGGTTCCGGTTCGAAAGGCTATTCCTATCTGACGGAGCGAGACGGCTACCTGATGCAAACGCCGATCAGCTGGTTCGCGCATGAAAAGCGTTGGGATCTGTCGCCGGGGTTCGGTCCCTCGGTCTTGGCGGGGCGCATGGTACCGGCCTCCTGCCTATTCTGTCATGCCAATCGCTTGCGGGAACACCCCCAACAACCCGATCGCTTTGTGCCTCCGGTGTTCGACGGCCACGCCATCGGTTGCGAACGCTGTCACGGCCCCGGCGCACTGCACGTCGCGGGCGATTTGGATCACACCATCGTCAATCCGGAGCGCCTAACTCCGCAACTCCGCGATGCGGTCTGCGAACAGTGTCATCTCGAAGGCGAGGCTCGCCTGATGCGCGCCGGACGCGCTCCGTTCGATTATCGTCCCGGATTGCCCGCGAACGATTTTTGGGCCGTGCTGGTGCAAGAGCGAAAGGGGAGCAAGGACGCCAAGGCGGTCAACCACGTCGAACAGATGTATCAGAGCAATTGTTTCTCGCATCCGGTGAACGGCGTGCAGTTGGGATGTATCACTTGCCACGATCCACACGTCCACATCGGGGCGGAACAGCGCGAGGAGTTCTATCGAAACAAGTGTCTGAAATGCCACGACGAGGCCGAGGGGCAATCGGCTTGCTCTCGTCCCGACTCGAATCTCGATCGAGTGAAACCCCGGGGCAATTGCATTGCTTGCCACATGCCGCGCTACACGCACTCGGACATCCCGCACACCGCCTCGACCGATCATCGCATCGTGCGCCGGCCCAAGGAGGAACCGATTCGGGAAGCCGATCTCGAACGTGCCGAGTTCGTGGACTTCTACCGCGACCGTTTCCCGCGCGGCGACGCCCAGACCGAGCGCTCGCTGGGGTTGGGGCTGGTAAAAATGATGAACGAGAAGATACTTCTCCCCCAGCGCCATGCCGAGGAGGCTCTGCGCCTGCTCGAGTCGGCGTTGGGGCGCGATCCTACCGATCTCTCGGTGCGCGAAGGCAAACTGGAATTGTACCTGCTGTTAAATCGAGCCGCCGAGGCGCTGAGCGAAGCGGACCTGCTTTTGCCGGTGCAACGAGAGAATTGGCAATTGCTGTTCCAAGCAGCCGCCGCCGCTCAAGCCGCCGGACAAGTCGATCGCGCCCGAGACTATTGGCAACGGGGCTTGGACATCAACCCGTATGTGGCGGATTATCAGATTCGTCTGGTGAGTCTGCTCATTCGGGCGAGAAAGTTCGACGAAGCGAACCGTCACTGCGAACAGATCTTGCGTTACGATCCTTTCGACGTATCGGGACGGCAGGCGCGGATCGGCTTTCTCTTGGAAAAAGGGCAACGCGACGAAGCGAAGCGAGAGTTCGAGATACTCCGCCGCCTCAAACCGCCGGATCTACCGCAGCGCGAGGAGTGGTTCCGAAAACAGTTGCGCTGATCGTTGGGCGATCTCCCGCGTCTGGGGTTACGGTGTCGCGCCCAGCTCGGCTAGTTTTCGCCTCTGTTCGTCGGCTTTCTCCGTATCGTTGATCTTTTCGTAGTGGGCCAAGAGCGCGCGCCGCGTAGGGATGTGATTCGGATCGATGTCCCGAGCGCGCCGCAGCCAGAATAAGCCGTGATCCTCATCGTCCAGCTTGAAAAACAACTCCCCCGCTTCACAGGCCAACTTCACGTCGTTGGGATGAGCCGCCAGGTCGCTCCTCAATAAAGTGGTCAAGCGTTTCTGTAGTTTGCCCTCTTCGTCCCAGATCGCATGTTCGCACTCGGCCTCGCGCTCGCGGTCGGGTTGCCGTTCCAGACATTGGTACAGGGTATAGCGTGCTTCGCCGTCGTGCGGTTTGACGGCGAGCGCCTTGCGCAGCCAAGGCTCGGCGGCAGCGGGATTGCCGGTCAGCTCCAACTTGCCTCGCTGATACAGGAGACCGAAATGGTCTGGATTCTTTTGCAAGGCCGCATCGAGCAGCTCTCGCGCTTCCAGGCTCCGGGTCTGCACGACGCGATAGGGCGCGAGGGCGGCGATCGCATCTGGGTTGTCCGGCATTTCCAGCAGAAGTCGTTCGAGGTGCGGTCCCGAGTCGGCCCAGCGGTTGCTTTCGACCAGCAATTGAGCCAAGCGGAGGCGGATGTCGGATCGTCCCGGTTGCAGGTCCAGCAGGTTTTCGTAATCGAAGATCGCTCGATCGCGTTGATCGAGTTGCACGCTCACCCAGCCCCGCCAATCGAGGGCGCGTACGGAGTCGGGGGTTTGTTCGAGCCAACGATCGAGGCAAGTGAGCGCCTCCAGGTAGCGCGTTTGCCGCAAATACACGCGGGCCAAGGCTTCGAGCATGGCGGGCGAATCGGGATGACGCTTTCGCACCAAGGCGAGCAAGACGGGAGATACCTCGTCCACTTCTCCCATTTGACAGCGCAGCAAGAGCCACTCCATCTGCAACGGTTCGCTCATGCCGTGGAGTTCGCCGCAGCGCTGGAGAAATAGCTCGGCTTCGGAATAGGCGGCGTGCGCGCGACGAATCCGCGCCGCCAACAGCAGCGTCGAAGCCTGCCTCCTTCGGATCAATAGCGCGCGATCGATGTGGCGCGTGGCATCGTCCAGGCGATAGTCGGCGAGAGCCTGGGCGGCCAAACGCTCTTGATGTGCCGCCCAGCCTTCGCACATCCCCCATCCGCCACCGAGAAGAATCATCCCCAGAAGCAGCCGATACCAACGGCGACGCGAACGCGACGGTGGGGCGGGGGCGACAGGAGTCGAGCTGCCGGTCGAGGTCATGTCCAGTCAACCGAGAGAGAGTCAATTGTCACTCAACACGAGTTCCAACGGCGCATTGCCGTCTTTGATCGTGCATTTCAAGTCGGTGCTACCGGCGGTTTTATACTTATTCGGATAGGGAATCGTGGCCTGGCCCATCTGTTGCTCGAAGCTCTTTTTCATCTCCGCCTCCTTGGCGGGGTCGAGTCCCTTCGGCATGGCGGGCATGTTGCGACCTTGGGAGACGTTGGCCGGCGCTTCGACGACAATTTTGTATTCTCCCGGCGGGATGTTGGTGCTGTCGAAAGTGCCTTCTTGCGTCACGGGGATCGTGAGATCGTCGCCCGGCCCTGGAAGGGGATAGAGGCGGAGCGTGACGCCGTTCACGGCCTTGCCTTTGTAAATGATCTTGCCTTTTATCGAACCGCCCTGATTGCGCTTCGTTCCGCAACCCGCGAGAACAACCAAGCCGAGAGCCAGCATGACGAGTCGTCGCATGATACACCGAGAGTAGAAGAGAGTTAAAGACACGCGAAATCCAAGAATAGCAATGGAACGTTGGGCGAAGCTCCGAGTTGAGATTATTGGATTCGTGCTTCAATATACGCAGCAACGAGCAACTGTCAAGACGCTCAACGAACCGGCATCGGCCGCTGCCGGTTCGGCTACCAGCGGAGTTCGAGCTTGGGGAGGGGCCGCTGTGGGCCGCGCCGATCGATCCAGAACGTCAATACCGCCGATACGATGGCCAACCAGTGCAGCGCGACGACCGACTTAAACCAGACGGTGCGAATCGAGGAATCCATGTATCTCCCGCGTTCCGCCGCCTCCTTTTTTTGCTCGTCCGTTTTCTTAGGCTCTTTGCTCTCGTACTGTTTATCGACCCAGTCGGCGAACTGGTTGTCCATGCTGAAGCCGACGACCCATTGCAGCGCCAAGAAGAGGAACAACGCGACGTTGGCGGCGGCCACGATGCCCCAGCGCCAGGGAAGATATTTCTCCACCACCGGAGGAAGTTTGAAGGGAACGACCCCCAACCCCACGCTGGCGACGGTGACAATCGAGACGGGAAAGAACAACAGCAGATAAAAAATGGCCAGCGCGCTGACGTTGGGTTTGTACTTGGCGTCGTCCAAAAAACGCACATAATCGCCCTTCAAATCCGGATCGGACGAGTACTTGCCAAAGGCGACTTGCCAAGGGTTTTGCCACGCTGCGGGTACGCCGCCGGGATAGACTCCTCCCCAACTGGTAAATTGCAGGAAGAAGATCAACACCAGGCACACAGGAGCGATCCACGGCAACACGTTGGGACTGACGCGGAGAGCGAGGGTTCGCGTATATTCGCTCGGCGGAGGCGCTGGCTGCGGCGGAGTCGGAGTGGACGGCGGCGGAGAGGCTGGTTCCGGCGGTGAAGGAAACGGCGTCTGAAACGAAGTCGAACGGGATGGCGGAGGTATGTCGTCGCGGAGAGAATAAATCTCGGACTCCGTCTGAGACGAAGAAGCTCCCGTCCCCGGCAGCCCCGGAACCGTGAACGTGCCGGCACAGAGAGGACACTTCATCAACTGCCCGGCGAACTCTTCCGGGACGGTAAGCATTTTCTGACAATTGGGACACAAAAGATTCATAAGTTTCTACCCTGTACGAACGAGGCCACCTTGCTCTTTATAGGGCCTATTCCAAAGCTCTCGCACGATCCGGAGTCTGATTCGTCTCGGCGTGCCGCAAAAAGGCTTGCGGTAGTTCGTCGAGCAGATCCGTGGCGATCAGCGAAACTTCGCCGATCCGCGCGATTGCCAAATCGCCGGCCAGACCGTGAAGATACACTCCCAACTGGGAAGCGGCAAACGGTTCCATGCCCTGAGCCAACAACGCGCCAATTAGTCCACCCAGCACATCGCCCGTGCCGCCGGTGGCCATGCCGGGGTTGCCCGTCTCGTTGATGTAGACGCGCTGGCCGTCCGTAACAATCGTGCCGTGTCCCTTCAACACCACGACTGCACCGTGCAGCCGCGCAAACTCCGTTGCCGATTCGCGACGACTCGCCTGCACAGTGGGAATGTCGCAACCGAGTAACCGAGCGAATTCGCCGGGATGCGGCGTTATCACGATCGGGCCGCGATGCTTGCGCAGCGCGCCGAGCCGTCCGACCAGCCCATTGAGCGCGTCGGCATCGAGAACGAGAGGCGTCGTCGTCCGTTCGACCACGGCGGTAACCGCGTCGGCCAGTTCGCCGCTTTGTCCCAATCCGGGACCGACTACGGCAACGGAGTGGCTGCGGAACAATTCGAGCAGATCGGGCAGTGCGGCGGTGCCGAGACGGCCTCGCTCGTCTTGTGGCAGCGGAGCGGTAGTGTAGCAAGGATTGGCCGCCGCGACGAGAGAAAGAATCGATTCGGGCACGGCCGCGCGCACAAGGCCCGCTCCGCCGCGCAAAGCCGCCGTCGCACAGAGAACCGCCGCGCCGGACATGCCGCGACTGCCGGCAACGATCAGAACGCGGCCAAACGTGCCTTTGTTGGCGTCGAGTGACCGCGGCGGCAGGCTCGGAACTTCCACGACCCGAACCGGCGATAGTGAAGCGTTCGACATGACATCATTCTAGTTAATGGATGATGCTCGCCAGCACTTGCATCACCTGACTACCGATGCTGATGGAACGCGCGTTCACTTCGTAAGCTTGCTGAGCCGTTATCAATTGCGTGAACTCTTGCGACACATCCACGTTCGACGATTCCAACGAACCCGCTTGGATGGAGCCTGCACCGCCCGCTTGACCTCCCGCGACGAGGGGCACGCCCGAATTGATCGTCTGCTGGTAGTAATTCTGCCCCACGCGCGTCAGTCCTTCCGGGTTGGAGAATTGCGCGACGGCGAGTTGCGCCAGGGGAAAAATTTGACCGTTGGTGAACAGCCCATTGATGGTTCCGTCCTGCGCGATGGAGACGCTCGTCAAGGTGCCGGCGGCATAGCCGTCTTGCGTCGTCGCGGCGGCCGAGGAGGAGCCGCCGAATTGGGTCAACCCATTGAAGCCATTGGCCGAGCCGAAATTGAGGGCGATCGTCTGGGGCGTGGGCAAGCCGTTGACGGTGAACGAGATCGTCCCCGAACCACTGACCTGGCGAAACGAACCGTTGGGGTTGAAGCTGATGCCGCTGACCGTGCCGTTCACCATCGTGCCGTCGGTAGCTGGGATCGAGGCGGTCATGTTCCAGGTATTGGCGGCCTGCTTCTGAAACGTCAACGATAAAGTATGGACGGTCCCCTGCGTGTCGTAGATTTGGATGGCTCCATTGACGACCGCGCCGTTGGCTCCTGTGGTCGTCACCTGCAAAGCGTGGCTGCCCCAATTGGTGGCTCCGACATTGCCGGCGCTGTCGGCGATCGACACTTGCAGTTGCGAGGGTCCGGTGGTGGCGGCTTGCACGATGAGGTTGCCGCTGCCGTTGAGCGACGCCGTCGAGCCGGGAAAATCGGTGTTGATAGCGTTGATCACGTTGCCGAGCGTTGTCGTGGGGCCGACGGCCAAGGTAGCGTTTACCGCCGTGCCGCTGGTCGTCGTCCCTTGCAAGACGAGGGAATCGCCGACCTGATACGGAGTGGTATTGTCGGTTAAACTGTTCAGCGTGGTGGCGGTGGTGGCCGGCCCGCCGGAGGTCAGAAACGGCGTTGCGGAGGTAATGGTCTGCGCCAAGGGGCCGGCGGCCTGCGCACTGAGATTGCCGCTCAGGGTAACATTCGCCGTCGCCTTGCCGGCCACGCCCGTGCCCATCGGAATGGAGATGCTATCGACGCCCGGAGTCTGAAAGCCCGGACTGGTGGCCGTGGCTTCGCCGACGTTGCCGGTTCGCTGGATCAAGTAGCCGGTCGCCGGATCGACGAGGTGGCCGCTGGCATCAATGCCAAACGCTCCGGCGCGCGTGTACACGTCTTGCGTACCGTTGTTGGCGACGAAAAACCCCGAGCCTTGAAGGGCGACGTCGAGGGGGTTGCCGGTCGTCGTCAGCGCACCCTGTGTGAAATTGGTCTCAATGGTCGAGGTCATGGTACCAAAGCCGACTTGCACCGGATTGGTCCCTCCGCCGTTGCTCGACGCCGAGGCCGGAGCCAGCGTTTGATAGAGCAAATCCGAAAACAACGGCGTCTGCGCCTTGAATCCCGACGTGTTCATGTTGGCCAGATTGTTGCCAACCACATCGAGCATCTGTTGACTGGCCGACAGTCCCGAAACCCCTGCGAGCAACGAACTGGACATCGCTGAATCTCCTGGTGCATTCTCGTCATCCGAGTAGTCAGGAGCCAGTATCCAGTAGTCGGTAGGGATAGTTGCCGGTACTCGACATTGAATACTAGCCACTTCCTACCGACTACTGCCTACTTCCTACCGACTACCGACTCCTACGACTGAAGTATTCCTGTAATCTGCCCGATCGGTACGGGTTGGCCGCCGACCTGGACTTGGAGTTGGCCGTTCTGCACGGTAACGCCCTGGACGACGCCCTGGCCGGACGAACTGTTGCCCGAACCGGTGTACGATACGGTTTTGCCAATCAGAGCCGCGCCTTGGCCGAGTTGCTGCAATTGCAACATTTGCTGGATGCTGGTGTTTAACTGCTGAAGGCCGCTCACCGTGTTGAGCTGCGCCAACTGCGAGGTGAAGTCCGAGGCACTGACCGGATTCATCGGATCTTGCGCCTTCAACTGCGCCGTTAACAGTTGCAAAAACTGCTGCTGATTCAACGTCCCCGACGTGCTGGACGAGGCGGAAGACGGCGCGGTCGAAGGAGACGAATTAGACACATTCGATATCGCCATTGATAAATACTCCTGCAATGGCCTTCACCACCGTTAGGCGATGAGGTCGATTCCCTCCGTGGAACGAGAAACGGCCGAAGCGGTGGACGCGCGCGGCGGAACCGTTGGGGCGGAAGCGAAACGCGCCGGTTGGGGCGGCGTTTGTGGATTGCCTCCGCGCGAACCGCCGCCGCCATCGCGCGCGACATCGAAACTGCCCAACGAGACGCCGGCTTGAGACAAACTCTGACGGAGATGCTGCGCCTGATCTTGCAGCAATTGCCGCGTGCCTTCTTGAGCTACGACGATCCGCGCCGAAACCGAATGCTCCGTCGCCGTCAGATGGATTTGCACCGAGCCGAGTTGCGGTGGATCCAAGTGCAGATGGACGTTCGTCTGCCCGTTCCGCTGCACTACTTCGACGTTGGCGGCGACCGCGCGGGTCAACTGATCCACGACCGGCGTGCTGGACGGAAGAGCGGTGGGGTGAGACGGAGCGAGATTTTGCACCGGCGACGCGAGATTATTCGCCAGCACCTCGGACGACGGCGATGACGCGGACGAATGCGAATCGGCGCGGATCGGATGCGTCGGTGCCGTCGTGGAAGGACGGTCGGCGATCGTTGGGGATGTCTTCACAGCGGGAGGCACGGCGAGGTGCTTCGCCAAATCGTTCGCGCTTCCGTTCATCATCCCGCTACCCGTGGCACTACTTGTCATTGGCTCCGAGGCCGGGGGTGGCTCGACAGCCGCATGGGAGACGGTTTCGAGCGGAGGAGACGGCTTCGCGTCCGGTTCGGATGGTGCGGCGACAGGTTGCGACCCTTGGGGAACGGGGGATTCGCTCGTCTTGTTCGACAGCAAACTCGTGGTCGGCGCGTCGAGTTGTGGACTCTCAACGGGAGCGTGAATCCCCAAATGCGCCTCATTTTTCCCCTCGCGACTGAGAGGTTTGGCGGGAGCGTCGGCGGTTACGGAGGCGCTCGTCTTCTTGGCGAGCGAACCGAATCGGCTTTTCCTCGCAGCCGTCATTCCCTCTAATCCCGCCGGTGATGAGGGTGCCCCGGCCACGTTATGAGCCGCGCGGGCGGCGAGGGACGCGGCACTCTGGGACGCAACAGTCGGCGTCTTCGCGGTCGTCAACGGCGACGAAGTGGGTACGGACAAAGCTCCAATTTGAGACTTAACGGGTGTTTTTTGCACGCTGGCCGAGGCTGCGGGGTCGTTGGCTGCGACGGGAGCGGGAGGTTGAACCGTCGCGGCGGCGAGGTAGGCGGTGAAGCCATTCGCCGATTTGTCGGTCTCGGAGTGCGCTTTCTCCTTGGGGGCTGGCTTGGCGGACGCGCCCTTGGCTTCGGCGGCATGTCCGGCGACAGGGACGACATGCGAAGCCACGGTCGAGATCAACGATGCGAGGGTGGCAAGAGGCATGACGACCGAGTCCGTGGTGGGTTTCTTCCAACGAGGCAGTTGGAATGTATCACACGTTCTCGGCCGGTGCGGCGTTCGATAGTTTTTGTCGCTCACATTTTTCTCTGGTAAGCCCGGCGCATCAGGTAACGGCGGTTGCAAACGTCAAGTTCGGCAATCAACTCGTCCCGTCGCTTTTCCGCCGCTCTCTGGACCACGTCCAATTTGGCTTGGATTTGACGGATGAGCGAGCCGATTCGGTCGAGCAGAGCTTGTAGAGCCTTTTCCACCGGCCTGCCGGCTTGATCCCAACACCGTCTCTCCTCGGTGATTGTGGCCTCGTATTCCTCAATCTTGTCGAGTTGAGCGTACACGGGTTGCAATCGCTCGTCGGGCACAGCGCCGCTCGCGCAGTCGTCGGCAAGTGGAGTAACCAAAGACAATGCCCGCTCGTAGCAATCGACTTCGAGCGACAACACTTCATAAAAAGCATTTCGAGACTTGGCGTCAAATGCGCTCATGGTTTCCTCGGATTCAAGGCTTGCCGGCGTTGGCGCAGTTCAGTGAGTTGGCCTTCCAACCCCCGCCGTTCCTTCATCGCGCGCAAATACCATTGGGAGCTTTCTACGAGAAAGTCGCTGCCTCGGGAGTTGGCCACTTCTCGATAGAGCGTTGTCGCTTCGTCGAGCTTGCCGAGTTTGCGGAGACAACAAGCAATAAGGTATTGCAACGTAATGCGTTGATCGCCTCTCTGTTCTTCTTCTTCGAGTTGCCGATACGCCTTGAGCGCCGAAGCGTAATCGCCGGACAAAAACAGTGCCTGCGCCAACGACATCGGATCGACTGGGGCATCG
This sequence comes from Planctomycetota bacterium, assembly GCA_021807595.1. Taxonomy (GTDB): domain Bacteria; phylum Planctomycetota; class Planctomycetia; order Gemmatales; family Gemmataceae; genus JAJPHU01. Next base: position 23,008 of record JAKBCS010000024.1, read on the forward strand.
GTCAGAGGATGGGCGACGGATTCCTTCGGTTGTTCCGAGGAGTGCGCCGGTTTCGTCGTCGTCGTTGGATTCTTGGCAGGCGTGGTCGTCTTCGTCGCACTCGGCGTCCGCGCCTCTTCGGATGGATGCAGTTGCGACGAAGGCGTTTTGTCCCGTGCGTTCGGCGCGCTTGGTTCGGTCTTTCTCTTTTGGACGGCCTTGGCCACCAGGTCGGTGACGCGCCGGCGCAGCAGCGAAAGTCCGTCGGTCTTGCCGGCTTTGAGTTCTTTGGCGGTAAGGAGATCCATCTCTTCGATCAGCATGGCCTCGCGTTCGATGCGCAAGGCTTCGAGTTCGTGATGGAGTCGTTGCACTTCGACCATCGGTGCGGCGAGGCGCGCTTCACTGGGTAGAACCAATCGCGGCGGCGGAGGCGTTTGCTCGCGCGGCATCGGCGCGGCTTCTTCACCCACCGTCGCCGCCGGTTCGAGAACCTCGCGCGGCGGCGGCGCGGCTTCCTCGACCGGCGCGGCGCTGGCAGCGGGCACGGCAGGGCCTACGGTGCGCGGCGCGGGCAACGGCGAATCCGCGGGCATCGGCTTCTGCGCGGCGGAGGGCATCGGAACCCACCCAGCCAGGCCGACGCAAACCAGAAACAGCGGAACCGAGCGGCGACTATTCCAAGCGGCGAGATTCATTTTGTGAGACTCCGATTTAAGAGTTTGTCGCCAAAAGAGCCGCGGCGCGAACCGACGGCCTCGTCGTCCGGGTCATGTCGCAGAGAGGAGGCAGTCTCGGTGGCTCGATCCCGCTTGACGGCGTAAGAAGAAAAATGCTTCAATACTTCCGCCGTATGCCATGCGGACCAAAGGACAATAGCTTCATTAGCCCCAATCACCGAGCATTCGTCAATTATGGAAAACCAACGGCAAAACTATCGTCAGCGGTTCGAGCCGGAAGAAACACTCCGGGTGGAGTTGCAACTGCCGGGCAAGAGGATTGTCGTGAGCGGCGAATTACTCGACCTGTCGCTCGGAGGCATGAAGCTGAGCCTCCTCAATCCGCCCACCGAGCTTCAATCCGGCAAAAGCGTCACAGCGCGCCTTGTCGGCCGAGACGCAGCCCATCCCGTCTCGCTCGATCTGGTTTTGCCGTCTCGCGTGGTCTATCTGCGACCGCACGAGGCCACCGTCCATTGCGGCCTGCGCTTTCTACCCAGCGCGAGTGCCAACGCCAACGAAGCCATCGAACGCGCCTTGTCGCGCTTTCTGTTGAACGAGCAACGGCGCAAGCGCTCCGTATAACCGACCTCGCCCCTACGGCGGCAATTCTCCCTGCAAACAACGAATCGCCTTGTTTCGTTCGCCGATCTGTTCGTAGGCCGAGGCCATCAAACGCAGCACGCTCGCCGCATCGACGCCCGACGGCTCATGTAACAATTCTCGACACGACTTCAGACAATCTTGCGGCTTTTTTTGTTGGAGCGCGAACTCGGCCAGGCGCAATCGGGCGCGCCGAGAGACGCTCGGCGACCCTCTGTCGATGGCACGGCGATAGGTCTTGGCGGCGGAGTCGTGCTTCTCCAAGGTGGTGTACGCCTCGGCCAACGCCAACGTCAATTCGCCGGCCAACGGTTCGCGCAAGTTTGGCAGCGCTCGTTCGTAGGCGCGCGCCGTTTCCCCAGCCATCCCCAGTTCTCGATACGCCTGCCCCATGAGGACGAAACCGACCGGGCCAAGGATGGGATCGTCGCGCACCGTCAACAGCGAGGCCAACAGATCGCCGCTCTCGCGCTGGCGCTGCCCGCGGTCGGCGCAGCGAAAACGCGCCAGCGTGTCGAGGAAAACGGCGGCGGGGCGAAGTTGCTCGTGCTGAATCCGTTCTCGATGCTCGACCAGGACGGCGTTGGCGGCACGCGGATTGTCGGTGAGCAAATGGGCGGCGGCGACGGTCACGATGGCGGCGGATTGCGCCGGCGTGCCGTTCCCCGCGCGTAGGGCGCGGCGCAGCGGTGACAGCGCCTTCTCGCCGTCTCCCTCGTCGAGGAACATTCTTCCCACGCGCCAATAGGCCAACGGCGTCAGTTCGTGTGCCGGCGCGCGGTCGATGACGCGATAGAACGCTTGCCGCGCCGCCGGTCGATCCCCTTGCCGGCCGCGCAACAAGCCGATGTTGTATTGGGCCTCAATGGCCGAGGGCGAACGCGGCCACTCGCGCAGCAGGCGATCGTACCATTCCATCGCCGCGTCGAGGCGATGATCCTGATATTCGAGATCGCCCAATTCCAAGAAAGCCACCGGAGACAGCGGATGGCGCGGATTGCTCTTGACCGCTTCGCTCAACCCCTGCCGCGCGTTCCGACGCCGCAGAGCCAGGAGTTGTTCCGGCGACGTTTCTTCCTCGCTCGACAGACTCAGTTTGTCGCCCTGAATGTTCCAGACTAGCCCCAACGGTTCGGTCAACACGCGCAGTGCATCGGGCAACGGCGTGCGCTCCATCGCCGCGATCGCGCTCCGCCCTTCGATCTGCTGGCGCGCGCTCGACGACCAGTCGAGATGCAACCGGGCCTTTTCCGCCAGACGATCGAGCAAAGCGCCGAGCGACATTTGTTGCACGAAAAGCCGAACGAGAGGCGGCTCCCCCGCTTGGACCTCGACGACTTCGATGGCGGCGCTCGGTTCGTCTCGATTGCCCTTGGCATTCGCTCCGTCTCCCTCCGCTGGAAGCAGGAGAGGACCGGCCTTGTCTCCGCTGCCCGGTTTCGGAGACGAGGGTTTGGACACAACGGGACGGCTCTCCCAATCGAGCGCGCGCGACAGCGACCAATCGGAGGTGAGCGGCACGACCGGAGAATCGTTAAATGGTCCCGGCGCTTCGTTGGGCAGAATTTCGAGAGACGCGGCCAAATCGAGCAAGAAGCGAGCATCGCTCAAGAAGGGTTGATTGCGCAGTTCCGGCGACGCCGACCGGCGAACGAGATCGCACAGCAGCGCCTTGCTCTCATTCGGTCGGCGCATCCGCAGCCAGACCCGCGCCTGCCCCAACAGCGCGACGGCCGCCGTGCGCGCCGTTGCGGTCCGGCTGGCCAACGCGCGATACGAGGCCAATGCTTCATCCCCATGGCCCATGCTTTCCAGACTTAGCCCCATGCGATACAGAAAGGCGTCGCGCAATTCGGCGACCACGCGACCGTTGAACGTCCGGCAGATCGCCAACGCTAACTCCGGACGACCGGCGCGAAGGAGTCGATCCACTTCTTCCAATTCGCCCTTGGACGCGCGGTTTCGAGACGGCGCGAGCGGTTCTTGAGGCAACGGCAAGTCGAGAGGGTCGCGCGCGTCGTCTTTCTCTATCGCCGGGGCGGGCGACGGCATGTCGGCTAAGCGCGAACCGAGTTGGAACGCGCCGCCGATTAGCCCAAGCTGAAACATGCACACCAGCGGCCAAACCAAACGGAGCAGGCCGCCGTTCGCTTTTGGACTCCGGGAATCGACTCCCCGAGCGGTCTCCGCAGATGCCTTTTCGGGCGTCATAATCGATTCGATCCTCACAATCGTTTCAATCGGCCTCGTCGCTTCGATTATCGTCCGGCTCAAGAAATTTCTTGAGCCTGGAATTATGGGCAAGTTTTTCGCGATTGATTCGATAAGAGAAACCAGAGCGATGGGGCTTCCCACGAAGGAAGGAAGTTTCAGAAATGCGTATCAGCAATCAAACGCCGACAGGTTCCAACGAGATCGCCTCTTCCACCACGCGCGCGGATGGCGCTCATGCCAACTCCGCCGCGTCGTCCTCGGCAACCAGTCCCTCGGCGGAGTTGGGCATGATGCCTTCGGTCGAGTTACTCGGTCTGAAAGGGCAACTGTCTCAAATTCCCGCGACCCGCTCCGATGCGATCGCCTCCGCCGTTCGCCGTCTCGCATCCGGCGGCATACATACTCCGAGCGCAATGCGACAAACCGCGAGCGCCATTCTCGGCGAATAAAACTTCAAACGCTCGAAGCCTGCAAGCGTAAGCGAGGGTTCATGCGCCCTCGCTTACACCACAGGCCCCAATTATTTATAGTCCCCGACGTTCGGCGCATCCGGGTTGACGTGCGGGCCGAAATAGCGAAGTGTCACCAGCGGCTCGCGGCCGGTATTCTCGAACACCACACCCCGACGCGCTGCATCGTGGGTCACAAACACTTCGTCTTCGGTCAATTCCCCGAAGCGAATCATGGCCGGCGTTTGCAGCGCGAGGTTCCCGATCCGTCCGCTTCCCTGGACCGCGACGAGTCCGTAAGCGCCGTTGTCCTCTACCGTCACTTTGACGCCGGGATCGACCGTCAATTCCTTGGCGCTGAACAGTTGCTCGCCGTTGACCTTGCCGTAGACGATCCAACGATCGACGTAGCCTTCGGTGGCAGTGTCGGCGACCGGGATCGGTTCGAGATAATGGCTATCCTTAAAGTTCGGATTGACGTTGCCTTCCCAGTCGAGCTGTTCGACGAGATAGTCGAGGTCGTGGTGCTTGTCTTTGGGCATGTCCTTGACGAGCAGACTCCAGGGCACGGGCCGGCCTTCGACCAACGATTGATACATGGCGAACACGTCGGAACCCCATTGCGGTTCGTAGGTGACTAACGAACCGGGCGCGTGCAAAACGCAGGGTGGCACCAGCCAACCCGTGCCCGGTTGCAGTCGATACGCCTTGGAGTAGTTGAGAATCAGATTGTCGCCTTCGTTCCAACGTGCGAGGCAACGGCGGATGTCCTCTTTGGTGGTTCCCGGTTCGAGGCCGAAGAAGGTGTACGGAAAGTTATTGCCGACCGCGTTCAACTGGGGTGGAAAATAATACGATTCCGGTTTACCTTGTTGTCCGACTTTGGCGGCTTGCGCGTCGTTCTGGTGCATGTGGTGCGGGATCGGTCCCAGATTGTCGAAGAATTTGCTATAAACCGGCCAACGCTGATAGCGCTCCCAAATAGGTCCGCCGACCAGTTTCGCGCCTTCCAGCGCGACGGCCTCGCGCAGCGTGAAGACTCGCTTGCCTTCGTGGACGACGTAGCTTAGTCCCTCGTCCTCGGAGGCACCTTCGTTGGCGGCGTGCGTCGTCGAAGCGAACCAGCGTTCGTCGATGCCGCCCCGATGCGCGCCCAGTGCATACACGTCCTGCGGCGCTAACTTGATGCGCCGTCCCGGCATGAGAAAGGAACGCGGAACCCAGGTCGGCGCTAAACGCGCGATGCCTTCACCGGCTTCCAGAACCTGCCGGACCAGCGACGTATCGACCTTGTGAGGAGTTGTCGCTTGTTTCGTCTTTGTTGTGGTGGAACTTTTCTTCGCCATGAGAGGTACACTCCAGGAGAGTCGCCGCGACAGCGGTAGCACGGAGGGACGACGATCCGCTGTTCGCATTTTTTATGCCCGTGTCCGATTAAAGAGCGCCGTGCCGCCGACGGCAAGGACAAACCAAAGAATTCGGAAAAGCCACGACGACGGAAAGAAATCGAGACGAGAAACGAACTATCTGCTGAGAGCGACTGTCTGGAGTTTGAGATCCGCGAACAGAAGAGGAATGGCCCATGTTGGAAACGCACGGAACGAATGGCGTATCTTTACCGTGTCTGGTGTTGGCGCATCCGAACCAGGAAACCGCCGCTCGCATGGCGCGCGCGTTTCGCCGTCTCGGATGGGATGTCTACTCGACGCGCAGCGGTCCCGAAGCGCGCCGACTGATTCTCACGCTCGACGCCGACGCCGCGATTTTGCACGCCGATTTGTGCGAGGAGAGCGGCTGGCTCACTTGCGACAAATTGACGCGCGAACAACCGCTGGCGCGCGTCATTCTCGTCAGCAATGAGGACGGCCAGCGCGGCGAAGAGTTGGCCGTTTTCGTCGGAGCCAGCGCGCACGTCGAGAGCGCCGAGGGACTTACGCCCTTGATCGAAGAACTCATGGGCACGACGGCTTCCGCCATCGGATAAATCCGCTTCAGAGCCGGAAGCGTAAGCGACGGTTTCAACTATCCGTCGCTTACGCTTCCGGCTTCGATTCTTCCGAGATTTACACCGACACTTCAAACTGGCACTCGATTTCGACCGCGATATTCCCCGGCAACGATCCCATGCCCACGGCGCTGCGAACCCCCACGCCGGCATCTTCGCCGAAGACCTCCGCCATCAACTCCGAGAAGCCGTTGATAACCAACGGCTGATCCTTGTAATCGGCGGCGCAGTTGACCATGCCCAGCGTTTTGACCAACCGCTTCACCTTATCGAGCGAGCCGAGCGCCGAGCGCACGGTGCTGAGGATATTCATGCCGACGGTGCGAGCGCATTCCTTGCCTTGCTCGGTGGTCAGATCAGCGCCGATTCGGCCATGCGTCGGCGTTTTGTCGGTAAGCTTCGCGGGTCCATGCCCCGAAACGTAAAGCATGTTACCGACGAGAAGCGCCGTTTTATACTTCGCCATCGGCTTCGGCGCTGGGGGCAGGGTCAGATGCAATTCTTGGATGCGCGTTTCCGGCTTCGACATGGAGCGTCTCCTTTATGGCATGTGGTCTCAAACGATCTCTCGGCGGGCGGGGACGCACAGGCCCCCCATTGCTTTGATCGGGGGCTTACGTCCCCCGTTCGCCCGATTTGCTTGTTATACTATTCGACGACGGTTGACGATCGCCTGGTTCGCCCCGATTTTCGGCACGGTGGGGGACGCTTTCGTTCCTATAGATAATGAAAGTTCGCCTCATTCATTTTCGGAGTGACTCGCAATGCGGAGAAAACTCAGACATATTGTGGTATGGCAGGCTCTCCTGCTCATACTCGCCGGGGTGGCGGCGTGCAATAAGTCGAAGAGCAACGAGCAAGCAAACCAGGGGAATGTTCCTCCCGGCACGCCGGGGGGACCGGGCGGGCCGGGAGGCAGGCCGCGCGGTCCCATCGGCGAGCTGATGACGAAACTCGCCAAAGGCAAGCAATCGATTAACGGGCAAATCGGCGAGGAGTTGAAAGCCACTCCAACGCCTTGGGACAAGATTCAGCCACAAGCTAAAGAATACGCTCAACTTGCATCCAAGCTGGGCGATTTTCCTCCGCCCAAGGGCGAACCCGCTTCGTGGAAGAAGATGGCGGATGCGTTCGCTCATTCGGCCGACGAACTGCAACAGGCGTCGGATACGAAGAATCTGGAAGCGGCGAATAAGGCATTTACCGCGTTGGCCGACTCGTGCAAGAGTTGCCACGACGCCCATCGGGGCGGCCCCGGTGGATTCGGTGGACCGGGAATGCGTCCCGGCGGTTTCCCTGGCGGACCTCCCGGTGGACCTCCTCCCGGCGGCTTCCCCGGTGGTCCTCCAGGTGGTCCGCCTCAGCGGCCTCAATAGTAGCAAACGATTGCATCGGCCCGGGGCGCAGCCAAGTCGTAGATTCTTTCTTTCGCTCCGGGCCGACGAAAAGAGACAAACACGGCCATGAATGACGACCATGCCCCCGTCACGGAATCGCTCCTGGATCAAGCCCGCGCCGGCGATGCCGAGGCGTTGGGGCAACTCTTGGAGTCGCATCGCGGCTACTTGACGGTATTGGCTCGCGTGCAGATTGGCCGTCGCCTCCAAGGCAAAGTCGATGCGGCCGACGTGGTACAGGATGCCTTTCTCGGCGCGTACCGCGATTTCAAACAATTTCGCGGCACGACGGAGGGCGAGTTTCTCGCCTGGCTCCGGCAAGTGCTGGCCTTCGTCTTGGCGAATCTGGTGCGTCACTATCAAGGCACGCAGCGGCGCGACGTGCGGCTGGAACGCCAATTGGCCGTCGAACTCAATCAATCGTCGCATGCGCTGGATCGAGGCTTGGTCGCGCAACAGAGTTCGCCCAGCCAACAAGCCGCGAGCCGCGAACAATCGGTGTTGTTGGCCGAGGCGTTGGCCCGGCTCCCCGACGAATGGCGCGATTTGCTGATCCTGCGCCATCTCGAAGGCCTCACGTTCCCCGAAGTGGCCGAGCGATTGGGACGGTCGATCGACAGCGTGAAAAAACAATGGCCGCGCGCGCTGGCCAAATTGCGGCGCGCAATGGAGGACGGAAAGCCATGAAAAGCAACGACAAGGGCCAGCCCGATCTGGACGACCCGCGCGTGGTTGCGGCGCTGGACGAGTATCTCGCCGAACTGGAGGCGGGGAACAAACCGGATCGACGAGCGTTCCTCTCCCGCCATGCCGCCATCGCCGGCGCGTTGACCGAGTGTCTCGACGGCATGGAGGCACTGCACACCGACGTAAAGAATAGCGAATTCGGCAGAAACAGCTGCTCTTCCTCTCCGCATTCCTCTGCTCACTCACCCCTTACTCCCGATTGGCAGCCAGGCGCGCCGCTGGGAGATTATCGCATCGTGCGCGAAATCGGCCGCGGCGGTATGGGCGTCGTCTATGAGGCCGAGCAGCTGTCGTTGGGAAGGCGCATCGCCCTGAAAGTCTTACCCTTCGCCCTGACGCTCGACCCGCGCCAATTACAGCGCTTCAAGAACGAAGCGAGAGCCGCCGCCCAACTCCACCACCAACACATCGTTCCGGTGTACGCCGTCGGCAGCGAGCGCGGCGTCCACTTTTACGCCATGCAGTACATTGAGGGACAGAGCCTCGGCGAAGTCATTCACGATCTTCAGCGACAAGCAAAGTCGAAAAATAGCGTTGCGCCGTCTGCCAGCGCGGTCGGAGAAGCTAGCGCGAACAGTCCGAGAGCGGATCGCGCGGCGACAACGGGTCCGTATGTGCATCGCGTGGAAGAGTCGGCACCGGAGACCGCGATCAAGCCCATCGGAGCGTTGGCGACCTCGTTCTCGGCCAACAGCAACGGTTTTTATCGCTCCGCCGCCCGACTGGGCATTCAAGCCGCGGAGGCGCTGCAACACGCTCACGAATACGGCGTCGTCCACCGCGACATCAAGCCGGGCAATTTGATGGTCGATGCGCACGGCAATCTCTGGGTCACGGATTTCGGACTCGCCCAGTTTCAGACCGACGCCGGCTTGACGCAGACCGGCGATCTGCTCGGAACGCTCCGCTACATGAGTCCCGAACAAGCGGGCGGCCAACGCTTCGCCCTCGATCACCGCACCGACATTTACTCGCTGGGCGCGACACTCTACGAATTATTGACCCTGCATCCGCCCTTTGAAGCAGGCGATCGGCAGACGTTACTGAATCAAATCTTGAACGAGGAACCGTATCTGCCGCGCACGCACCGCAAGTCGATTCCCATCGAGTTGGAGACCATCATTCTCAAGGCGATGGCTAAATCTGCTTCGGATCGCTACGGCTCGGCCCGCGAGTTCGCCGACGATCTGAAACGCTTCCTCGAAAACGAACCGATTCGGGCCCGCCGCGCCACGGCGGCGCAGCGCGCCCGCAAGTGGGCCCAGCGCCATCCTTCGGTCGTCTGGGCCGCGGTGTTGCTCTGTCTGCTCACGGCCGGCGGTTCGCTGATCGGCGCGGAACTGCTGCGCCGCGAACAGAAGAAAACGCAAGACGCTTATCAACTGACCGAAGCCGCTTATCGAGGCGAGAAACAGCGCGCCCGCGAAGCCGAGGAAGAGTATCGCCTCGCGCGCGACGCCGTGGACGGCATGTTCAAATTGTGCGAAGAAGAATTGGCCGATAAGCCGTTTCTCGACGGCCTACGACGGCGACTGCTGCAAGATTATTTCCTCGTCTACTATCAAAAACTCATCGAACAGCGCCGCGACGATCCGGAAGCGCAGGCGCAGCTTTCGGCCAATCGCGAACGCGTCTCGGAGATTCTCGACAATCTCGCCGAACTACAAGGGGTCGGACTCTATCTGCACTTGCATAATCCCGCCGTGGTGGATGACCTGCAGCCCAGAAGCGATCAACGCGAGCGAATCTGGCAGCTCACGGAAAAGATGAGACAAAGAGGCGGCAATTGGTTCAAAGGATTGTTTCGTTTGACGGCAGACCAGCGGCGCGAACAACTTTTGAGGAACGCCCGCGAGACGGAAAGGGAAGCGCAGAACATTCTCGACGCAGAACAGCGGAAGCGACTGCGGCAGATCGATCTGCAATTCAAAGGCCCGCGCGCCTTTGAGGAAGCCGATGTCATCCTCGCCCTGCATCTGGATGCCGCGCAGCGGGAGCGAATTCGCGCGATCCAGTGGGAGTCTTTCAGCAGAGTAATCGACGATTGTCACTTGGGTCCGCCCGACCCGCCTCCGCTCGGAGGTCGGCCTTTTGGTCCGCCTCCGAGAGGACCGCGCCCGGAGCCTCCGCCTGGGATGAAGGAACAGATGTCTCCACCCGATACGGTCGAAAAGATCGTGAAGAACGTATTGCACGAGGAGCAGCAAAAGACGTGGCGCGAGCTAACGGGGAAGCGTTTCGAGCGCAAGGCTGAGGGACGACCGCAGATTCCCTTCGGTCCGCACCCGCACGGCCGCGGTGGGCCGCCCCGTCGCGATGAGAAGAATTGACTTGGTTTCACTCTCTCCAAAAGCAAGGAACAGAGATATGAGGACGATGACGCGCGATTCCTACATTTCTCGAAAGGATGTGTTCATGCGTGGAGTTCTACCGACGGTTCTTGGATTCTCCGTAGCCTGTCTTCCCGCTTTGGGTGGCGACGACTGGCCGCAGTTTCGCGGACCCAACGGCTCGGCTACCGTGGCGGACAAGCAATTGCCCGGACAATGGGGTACCGATAAGAACGTCGCTTGGAAGGCCAAGCTGCCGGGCTACGGCTGGTCGTCTCCCATCGTCTGGAGAGATAAGGTCTTCCTCACCACGGCGTTCTCCGAAAAACAGCGCAAACCTCAAGCCGGCTTCGGTGGGCCGGGCGAATTTGGCGGAGGGATACCGGGCGGCGGCGCTCCCGGCGGCGGGCGAGGCGGTCCCGGACGTTTCGGCAGACCGCAACCCGGTCAACTGGTGCCGACCTTCATGCAGAGCGTCTTGAATCTGACCGACGAACAAAAGAAAAAACTGGACGAACTGCAAAAGGAGGCGGAGAGCAAACTGGCCAAACTGCTCACCGACGTGCAGAAGAAACAGCTCAAGGATGCGCGCGAGAATCCTCAAGGCCGGGGTCCGGGCGGTTTTGTTCCTCCGCAACTAGGCCAAATCTTACAGCCGTCCGAGATCGAAAGCCTCAAGCTCAGTGACGCACAAAAAAAGGACCGCGAGAATCTGCAAAAGACCGTGGATGCCTCACTCGCCAAGATTTTCAACGACGAGCAGAAAAAGCAGATCAAAGAGATGGCCGATGGGTTTGCACGGGGCGGCTTCGGCGGACGCCAGAAGCCGCCGGACGCGGTGTATAAACTGGAGTTGTGCTGCCTCGATCGCGCTAGTGGCGAGGTGCTGTGGACGAAAACCGCCTACGAAGGCAAACCGCGCATCCCGACGCAAGCCAGCAACACCTACGCAACCGAGACCCCACTGACCGACGGCGAGCGAGTTTACGCCTATTTCGGCATGCACGGCATCTATTGCTACGACCTAAAGGGCAACTTATTGTGGAAGAAAGATCTCGGTTCCTATTCGATGGCCATGGGCTTCGGCACCGGCAGCTCACCGGCATTGGCCGAGGGAAAACTGTTCGTTCAGTGCGACAACGAAGAGAAATCGTTCCTCGTCGCCCTCGACGCCTCGACCGGCGACGAGAAATGGCGCGTCAAGAGGACGGAGAAAACCGGCTACAGCACGCCGCTGGTTTGGAAGAACAAAGTCCGCACCGAAATTGTCTGCATGGGAAGTCCCACAGTGCGCTCCTACGATCCCGCCACGGGGAACCAGCTGTGGGAACTCGGCGGCATGGCGGGACAGGCCAAGGCGTCGCCGGTGGCCGGTTCTGAGTTGTTGTATGTCGGCACCGGCGGCGGGCCGGGAGGCATGGGCGGTCGCGGAGGACGCGGCGGCGCTCCGGGAGGATTTGCCGGCAACGGAAATCGTCCCCTGTTCGCCGTCAAGGCCGGCGCGTCCGGCGACATTACCCTAAAAAAGGGGGAAACCTCGAACAAAGGCGTGGCGTGGTACCAGGCCAAAGCGGGACCGCAGACCGCTTCGCCGCTGTTGTACGAGGGCCGCTTGTACATTCTGGACGAACGAGGTGGATTTCTCAGCTGCCTCGACGCCACGAACGGCGAGCAAGTGTACAAAGAGCGTCTGACCGGAGCGCGAGGCTTCACCTCGTCGCCTTGGGCCGCCGGGGGCAAAATCTTCTGCCTCGATGACGCCGGCACAACGTTCATCGTGCAATCCGGTGCGACGTTCCAGATTCTTGGCAAGAACACGTTGGAGGAAATGGCTTGGTCGTCGCCCGCCGTGGCCAGCCACGCCCTCTTCTTACGCACCGTCGATCACTTGTATTGTATCCAGGAGAAGAAATAGATGGGTCGAAGCGGAGCGAGATCCATCATGCTCTCTCTCGTTCCCACGCTCCGGCGTGGGAACGAGGAGAAAATATCCCTTACCGCTCGCCGGGTTTTTGAATAAACCTCTCCCCGCCAACGTCCGAATCCCATAGATCGTATCGGTACGATCTTCCCAAAGAATCTCAGTCTACGGTTTCTAATTGGAGGTTTGTTTTGATGAATGTTCGTTCGATGCTAGGGGCATCCCTGGCGGCAACGCTGCTCATCGGCGGCGTGCTGGCCGCAGATAGCCTAAAGTCCGGCGTAGCCGTCGGCAAACGGGTCACCCCGTTCAATCCACTCCACGTCACCGGCAGCGGCAAGGGCGGCAAAGCCTGCTTGGTCTGACGGAACGGTGGTAACCCCGTCGCTGTGATCTTCGCGCGCGAAGTCAACGACGGCTTGACCAGTTTGGTCAAGAAAATCGACGCCGCTACCGAAAAGAACCGCGATGCCCGCATGGGCAGCTTTGTGGTCTTTTGTAACGACGATGAAGGACTCAAGAAGAAGCTCGAGACTCTCGCCGACAAAGAAAAGCTCAAACGCACTATCCTCACCATCGACAATCCCGCTGGGCCGGAAGGCTACGACATCGCGAAAGACGCGGATGTCACCGTGCTTCTCTACGTCGGGCAAAAAGTCAAGTACAACCATGCCTACAAAAAGGGCGATCTGACGGAGCGCGAAGTCGAGCGCATTCTGTCGGAAGTGCCCAAGATTTTACCGGAAAAGAAGGACTAGCCAGCGGCGGTTCTCGTCGCGGTAAGACATGAGACTGAGATTCCCATGACGCCGTCCGGCGCGGAGCCGGGCGGCGTTTTTTTGGGTCGTCGCCCGACGTCTGTACATCCCAAAGCGTCGATCCGACGCGGAGTATTCGCCCTTGTCGATACAACGAGCCGCTTTTTAAGACTGTTTCTTAACCGTACAGCGCTACTCCCTTCTCCCCCGTACTCAGGGGGAGAGGGGTTGGGGGGTGAGGGGTTTGGGGGAAAAAAGCAGCTTCGACGTCGTGTTCCGTCGCTCACCCCTCACCCCCGACCCCTCTCCCCTGAGTACAGGGGAGAGGGGGGAAAGTGTCCGCTGCGCTACAGTCGCGCTGTACTGTTAACCGCCGCGTAGTTGACATCCAGCGCGCCGGATGATACGAAACACCATCTTCGTATCCGAGTAAACCTGACACGCCTTCGAGGAGTTCCATCGATGAATCCGCGCCGCCTGTTCACGGCGAGTTGCATTGCCCTCATCACGTCGGCCTTTTCGTTCATGATCCGACAAAACATCACCGACGATCTAGGCCGAGATTTCGGCCTTTACAAGCAACAAGTCGGCGAGATCTTGGGGGCGGCCTTTTTGGGCATGGCCATCGCCATGGTCGTATTCGCTCCGCTGTGCGACATTCTCGGTATGGGGCGCGTGCTTGGGTTCGCGTGGCTGAGTCATCTGATCGGCATTCTCGGAACCATCTTCGCGGCGGACATTTCCCAGCAAGAGTTCGTCAAGAATCTGTTCGGCGGGGACCTCAAAGTCACCAGCTATTGGGTCTTGTTTGCCTCGACGTTTCTCGTCGGTTGCGGCAACGGGTTAGTCGAAATCGCCATCAACCCCTTGGCTGCCACGCTTTTTCCCACTGAGAAAACGCACTATCTCAACGTCCTGCACGCCTGGTGGCCGGGCGGGCTCATCCTTAGTGGATTGCTGGCGACCTATGCGGTTACTCCGGAACGACTCGAAGGCGTCGATCTCCACGGTTTCAAATTGTGGCAAATCAAGATGGGGTTGTTGCTCGTGCCGTTGGCCATCTACGGTTTGATGTCCGTGGGGCAACAATTCCCCCAGACGGAGCGGGTGCAACACAACGTCTCGACGGGCGCGATGTTCTTGCAAGCGTTGCGGCCCATGTTTCTGCTGTGGGCTTTCTGCATGTTGCTGACCGCCTCGACGGAGTTGGCCCCCAATCAATGGCAAGAGTCGGTGCTGACGCGCACGGCGCATGTCTCTGGTACGTTGGTTTTCGTTTACACCAGTGCGTTGATGTTCGTGATGCGCTTCTTCGCCGGACCGTTGGCTCACAAACTGTCGCCGGTCGGTATGCTGACCGGCTCGGCGATTTTGGCGGGCTTGGGCTTATTTTGGCTGAGCTACGTCAACAATGCGATCATGGCCTTCACAGCCGCGACGATCTTCGGCATCGGCGTCGCCTACTTTTGGCCGACCATGCTTGGCGTCACCGCCGAACGCTTCCCCAAAGGCGGCGCGCTGGTGTTGGGCCTCATGGGGTCCATCGGCAATCTCGCCATCTCGCAGGCGCTGCCTCAGATGGGTGCCATCTACGATTCTTACAGCGTGCAAGCGATCCCCAGCGACATGCAAGACTTGAAAGTTCCGGTCGAGGAAGGCAAGTCGGCGGCTTTAGTCGTTGAGGAGAAGCCGAGTTGGCTGCCCAAAGAGATTACCCAGCACATCTACCCCGCCGGCAGCCGTAAGCTCAATCCCGAAGCAGTCAAGGCGATCGAGGGTCGGGCCAAGGAGAACGATCCGCAGGCGGAGAAGCAGAAGAGCGTCATCGAAGACGCGGAGAAAAACGGCGCGGCATGGGCTTTCCGCTGGGTCGCGGTGTTGCCGTGTCTTCTCGTCGTCGTCTTCGGCCTGATCGCCCTGACCGACCGCCTTCGCGGCGGCTACAAAGCAGTCCACATAACCGACGGCAAAACGTCGGTCTGAAAAAGGGCGCATCTCGGGAAAAAGTTGAGCCGCGAGTCACAACCGAGCGCACGTTAACGTGCGCTCGGCTGTGACTCGCGGCTCAACTTTTATTTCACCTCGAACGGCACTCGCACGGTCTCTCTCTCCCGTTCTCGCGGCCGGCGTTCGTCGACCTCGAAGGCGCGGCCGATGCTGTTGCCGGCGAGGTCTTCCAAGCGCGCGTCGGCGACGAGATGATAGCGGCCCGCCTTCCACGGCTTGGACGGGGTGAAACGCCAACAAGTCTCCGCTTTTGTCACCTCGATGGTTCCCGCCATCGTCTCGCCCCGATCGTTCTCGATCCACAGCAAACGATGCAACAGAGCGTGGTCCAGCGACTTGGGCGAGGTCATCACCAAGGGCGACATCGCTTCGGCGGCGGGCGCTTCGAGTTTCCACGACTTCGGATCGGGCTGCGACTCATCGGGCGGCAACACGCGAAAGGTTTTACGATAGCTTTCCTTAAGCGGATTGCCCTCGGCGTCTTTCCAGGAACGATCGATCGCCAGCGTGTAGCGCTTGCCCGCCTCCAAAATGGGGCCGACATCCTCGCGCGGCTTCAGCCCTCGCTTCACGCGGCCCGGATCGAGAAACAGCGTGAACCGTTTGCCGTCGCGGTCCCATAACTCTTGCGGCAACTCCAAAAACGCCGTTGCATCCGCCGTTCCATCCTCGCGCAGCAAGCGAACGTGTTCGTAGGCTTCCCCCACGCTCATCGGCGCAGAGAAATGCAAATAAAACTTCAGCTGATTCTCCGGCAACTCGTCTTTCGTCGGATAGACGCGCGCGACGATGGTGGGCGCAAGCGGTCTGCGTTTGGGCAGCAGTAAAACTTTTTCCACGACAGACTCGTTGGAATCCGCGTGTCCGGGTAGCTTTTCCGGACGAAACACGGCGCGATAGGATACGCCGCGCGCCAGAGGATAGCGCGGCTCAAATCGAATCGCATCCTTGCCGACACGATAGACGCCGAGCAGCGGCGGTTGCTTCGCTTTGTCGCCGTTGCCTTCGACGTATACGGCGAACAGACTGTGCCATTGTTCTGGCGTCCAATCCAAGCGAGCCAGCGCCTGCCGTTCTTCCGCCAGCAACCCGGTCACCTCGATAGCTGGCTCCTTGTCGGCGGTCAGTCGTAAGACGGGATTGCACGACCCCGGTTTCGGCTTCGCTTTTTCATCGGGAGTGCCGCGCGCCGCTTCAAACGAACAACCGCACGCGGCGAGAAGAAGCGAGAGAGCAACCCCACGAGAGCAGAGGATACCCATGATAACACCTCACAGGATAGGCGAGCGAAGTAGGCGACCTACGCTCGCCCGATGTATTCCCGCTAACTCTCAAAAGTATAGCAAAACCGTTCACCCCTTTTTCGGTTTTGGAGCCGGTTTCGGACTCGGTGCGGGCTTCGGAGGGGTGGGAGCCGGTTCGAGGCTGTAGGTGCGAACGACGCCGTCGAAGAAGGGAATCGCCAATCGCTTGCCGTCGGGATGAAGGGCGAGATCGCGGGCATTATTGGGGAGTTTCAGACTAAAGAAATCCTGTGCGTTGTCCGGTTTCCAATACCACAACATGCCGCCGTTGCCGCCGCCGACGCCGGCCACGAAGCCGGACGGATGCACGACGACGCCCCAAGCCGTGCCCTGAAACGGCGTTTTCGGCTTCAACAATTGTTTCTGCTTGCCGCTCTGAAAATCGAGCAGCACAATGAGCGGATTGCCGACGCCGGCAAAGGCGTTGCTGACGTTGGTAATGCCGGCGCAGGCCAGCAACGATCCGTCCGCGTCGAACGCCATGCCGCGCACGCCGCCGATGTCGGCCAGAAATCCCCCATCGTATTTGTGCAGTATTTTCGCATCCAGTTCGCGCTCGGCCAGTTGCTCGCGCTCCCGGCTCCAGACCTTGACGTTGCCTTTGAGATCGGCGGAGACGAGGTGCTTGCCGTCCGGGTGGAAAGCAACGTTGTAGACGTGGCAATCGTGGCCGGGCAGTTCGCGGACGAGCTTGCCGTCGGCGACGGACCACAGCTTGATCAGATGGTCGTTGCCGCACGAAGCCAGCGTGTTCCCATCGGGGCTGACGGCCAGCGCGCGAACCCAACCGCGGTGCGCGTCGAGGATCCGCGTTGGTTTCGGCATCTCGGCGTCTGCCGGCCAAAACAAGATACGGCCGGCATAGTCGGCGGAGATCAGTTGCTTGGCCGCGAATGCCAAAGCGCGCACCCAACTTTTGTGGCCTTCCAGCAGCGTTTTCTTACCGCTGTCGAGATGCCAGCGGACGATGCGGTTGTCCTGCGCTCCGGCGAACACGAACTGTCCAGACGGATCGAAACGGCAGCCGAGCAAGGGGCTGTCGTGCTTGTACTCTTTGAGCAAATGCGTGTTCGCTGGATCGAGTTTTGGAGCCGGTGTAGCGGTCATGCCAGCACCTCCGCGATGGGCGATGCTTTGGGATCGGCGATGGGAATGGGACGCTGATCGATGTAGAAGTTTTTCTTCGAGTCGAAGCCTAGCGCTTTCAAATACGTGTGGAACAGATGCCCGCCGTGAACTTGACCGTCGGCGACCACCGTGCCGTTGGCGTTGGTCTTGCCGCTGACGCTGCCGCCCTTGATGCCGCAGCCGCCCAGCGCCACCGACCAGGCGCGCGACCAATGATCGCGGCCATAGTTGCGATTGATCTTCGGCGTTCGGCCAAATTCGGACGCTACCAGAATCAGCGTACTCGACAGCAAGCCGCGCTCGTGCAAATCTTCGACCAGCGTGGCAAAAGGACGGTCGAACTCGCCGACTTGTTCGATGTGAAAATCGAAGTTTTCGTGGTGGGTATCGTAGTTCGAGTGCGACACTTTGACGAAGGTGGCACCGCCTTCGAGCAGACGGCGGGCCATGAGGCAATGGCGTCCGAAATCGTGTCGGCCATAGCGATCGACGACGGCGGGCGGCTCCTTGTCGAGAGCGAACAGATCGCGTTTGCGCATGAGTTGCTCGGCCTGTTCGTAGGACTGCGTGTACGCCTCGGTCATCGCGGTGCGGCGCGAGCGCAGGAACCTCCGATCGGCGTGGATGCGCAACTCGTGTCGGCGTTGGTCGTCGTTCGTCGACAGATTCGTGGGTCGGTCGAGATTGGCGGGCGCATGGCCATCGCTGAGAGACACGGAGGCGTAGCGCGGGCCGAGAAAAGCGGCGTCTTCGCTGTTGACCCCGCCGTTGCCGCGCGGCGTGATGTGGATGTAACCGGGCAGCGGATTGTCGCGGTCGCCCAGCAGTTTGGCGCAGACGGAACCGAGGTGAGGCCATTTCATCGCCGGTTCTTGTCGCCGTCCGGTGTGCATGATGACGGAACCTTTGCCGTGATCGTCCTCCGCCGTGTTCAGACCGCGAACCAGGGCGAGGCGGTGCATCTGCTTGGCGGTGTACGGCAACAACTCGCTGATATGAACGCCGGGCGCGGACGTGGCGATGGTCTGAAAGGGCCCGCCGGTGTCTGTGCCGGGCTTGGGATCCCAAGTCTCTAGCTGGCTCGACCCGCCGTTGAGCCAGATCATCAGGACGCGCTTCTGTTGTTGCTGCAACTCACGCGCGAAGGCGGGTCGCATCATCGGATCGAGGACCAGCGCGCCGAATCCCAGCGCGCCCCCAAGGAAACCGCGGCGAGACAGCGTGTGATCGGATGAGCCGCACGAGTAGGAACATAACATGGGATACCCTCCGACATCGGCGAGCGCGAGGCGTCAGCCCCCTGATATTTCGTCCATAAGGGGGCTTACGCCGCCCGCTCGGCGGGTAAGGTTAATGATTGAAGCGAAACTCCGCCGACGCCAGCAGCGCCCATGCCATGTCTTGTAGGGCCGCGGTGCGATCCTTTTGGCGCTGAGACAAAAAGTCGGCGATCTCTTTTCGCTCTTCGGCATCGGGTAAACGAGTGAACGCGCTGAGATACAATTCGTCGGCCACTGCATCGGCGTTGGTCAGACGCGACAGACGGTCGATCAGATTGCCCGCTCGCGGCGTCAGCCAGCCGCGCACCGTCGGGCCATTGGCGAGGAATAGCGCTTGTTCGAGCCGCGCATCGAACTCTTGCGTTTTGCCCGCGCCGCTGCCGAACGTGTTGACGAACGGCGCGACGTGGGGCGAAAGCCGAGCGTATAGAGCGGCCTCGGTGACGTTTTTACCCAGCGCTTGCCGTTCGGCATCGGTCAGACCCGTCGCCTGCATCAGACTCGCGGCCAATTGCTCCGGCGTCAACGGCTTGAGGAGCGCGACGATGTAGGTCGCCTCCAGTCGCTGACTCTCCCGGCTTTCCTTCTGCTCGCTCGATCGCTGATACGTCAGGCTCAGTGCCAACTCGCGGAGAAAGCCGCGTAGGTCGAATTTCCGTGCGGCCATGTCGTCGGCCAACAATTTCAGCAATTCGGGGTGCGAGGGCGGATTGGCCGAGTGATCGAGATCGAGTGGATGCACCAAGCCGCGCCCCATCATCAGCGCCCATAAACGATTGGCAATGTTCCTTTTGAACGCTTCGTTGTCGGCGCGTGCCAAGGTCGGGCCGAGCAGCGCCCGGCGGCTGAAACGAGGCACCGCGCGCGTTTTCGGTGTCGGAGCGACGACGTATTCCTTGCCCTTTTCGACGGCCGGTTCCTTCAGCGGCGGTCCATCGGGAAGGCGCGGGCCGGTACTCTTTGTCGTCTTGGCCGGATCGAACACCGATTGATACGTCGCCTCGCCGTCCGCCTTCTCGGACAGCACCGCCTTCTTCAGCGTTGGATCGACGAGCAGCGAGGTGCGGTTGAGGAAGGCGAACAGACCGTAGTAATGGGCTTGCTTGTAATCGTCGATGCGCGGATGATCGTGGCATTGACAACATTGCAAATTGGTCCCCAGAAACAGCCGGCTAATGTCGCGCGTCAGCACGTTAGGCTCGGCGTCGCGGTCGAGAACGAACTTCGCCGCCGGCCGCGTCTTGGGATCGACGCCATCGCTGGACAGAATCTCGCGCGCCAGCACATCCCACGGCTTATTGGCGGCCATCGAACTCCGCAGATACTCTAGCCATTCGCCGCGCGGCACTTGCTTATCGGGCAGACGTTCCATGAGCATCACATCGAACACGGCGGCGAGATAGCGCGCATGTTCCGGACTGGCAAGAAGGCGGTCCATCAGCGCTGTGCGTTTGTTGGGAGTACGATCGTTCAGAAAGGCGCGGGCCTCATTCGATGGGGGAAGCGTGCCGGTGAGGTCGAGATAGATGCGGCGAAGAAACTCGGCGTCGGAAGCCAGCGGAGCGGCGCGGCGGGCGAAGTCCGGCTGGGCCGCCGCGATGGCGCGATCGATCCGTTCGTGAAGCGGTGTATCGGCCAATCCGTGCGACGGCGCAAGCGCCAACAGGACGAGAACCACGGACGACCAGAGGGTATTGCGAACGGCAAGCATGTCGCGTCCTTTCGTGCGGTGGGAGAGCGAGGGACGACGCGGTAGGGTGGTTCCCTTCAGTGTTACCCTTGAAGCGGGGTGCTGTCAAGCGTTATTCCGCGCAAACGCCCTCCGATGCAAGGTGTCTCAAGAGATCACTCCGCAAGTTTCACGTCAATTTCCACGGACTTCTCACCGCGACGCACCTTGAGGGTCATGGTCTCGCCCGGTAGACGGCGGCGCAGGAACTTGTTGAACGCCTCAATCGAAACCACCTCGCCCTCATCGGTGGCGGTCACGATGTCGCCGACGCGCAGTCCGGCGCGAGCAAACGGCTTGCCTTCCACCACTTTCTCGACGTGGGGGAGCTTGTCCAATTTGGACAACTCCACGCCCAGCAAGGACGGCTTGAAGAACGTCACCGCCTGAAGCGGTCCCTTTTCGTCCTGAATAAATCGGTTGTTCGTCGCATTCGCGCCGGTCACGGATTTGAGGTTCAGATAGACGTTCTGAGAGGCCATGGAGTGGCGACCGACGCTCTTAACCTGGAAGAACGATTGATCGGCTCTGGTCGAACTGGCGAAATCGCCCGTCGTCAAGAGGACGCTGTTGCGAATGACGGCGGAGCGGCCGAGCGAGCCGTTGCAAACCACGAAACTATCAATGATGCTCGTGCATGCCGTCAAGTCGCCCTCAATGAAAACGATGGAGTTGACGATCGAGGTAATGTACTGGACATTTCCACTGCTCACCAGGACGCAATTTTGCAGCGCGCTGATGCGATGGTCGATGCCGACGGCACGGATCTTCTGATTTGCGTAGCGGACGGCCGATTTTCCCGAGACGGTGGGAAAGGACTTGTAGTTGAGATTCGGCAGCCGCCATTTGCGGTCGGCGAGCATCTCGGCTCGCTGAGACATGATTCTGGCAATGTCGTATAAGCGATCCCAATTATCCGGTTTGTCGAATTCGTCGCGCGCGGCCAGGCGATCCACCAATTGATCGACGGGGAGATCCTTGATCTTTTCCGCCATGGCGCGGTAGAGGCGTTCGCGGCGGATGTGCCGAAGATCGACGGCCAGCCTTTCGGCGCGGCTTCGGACCTCGGCATCCTCGGAACGCAGCGCCTTCTCAACGGCGTCGAGCGCCAGCTCGCCCAGGGCGTGCAGCTGTCGCATCGCCTCTTCGCGCCGGGCAAACTTCTCGTCGCCGAGCCGCTCGATGAGTTTTTGAATTTCCGCTCCATCGACTTTCTGGGGCGGCTTGGAGCGCTGTTCGTCCGCTGCCTCGGCGCGGATGGTCAACGCGAGACCCAGCACGAGACAAGCCCGAACAATCGTCCGCTCGATCATGTCGCACCTCGCCGACGAGGGAGGAGTGAAAAGGGGAGGCATGGACGCAATGAGTCTGTTGTATGGAAAGGCGGTACGGATTGGGGTGATCGGGTCGGCGACGGTCTCGGCGACGGCCGAAGCGATCGAAGTTTCCGATCCCCCCTTGTAATCTGATTTGTCGTTGATACGATTCCTAAAGTTGTAGAGGTAAAGTAGCACTGTCCAAGTAGGCAGGAGTACCACCAGGCGGAGGTTACAAGGATCGAGATGGCGATCACGAAGGACCGCAAGACACAGATCATTGACCAATTCCGGCGTGAAACCACTGATACGGGTTCTCCGGAAGTGCAAATCGCGTTGCTCACGGAGCGCATCAATGAGCTGCATGAGCATATGCGCACGCACAAGAAAGATCACGCCAGCCGGCGCGGTCTACTGAAGATGGTCAGCAAGCGGTCCGGCTTGTTGACTTATCTGCGCAACACGGAACGTGGACGCTATCTGGCCGTGATCGCGCGGCTAGGTCTGCGCAAATAAACAACGATTCCCTCATCGGCCCGAATGCGTAAGCGAACGGCTCTTGTGGCTTCGTCGAGCCTTGGGGCCGATGGGGGAATCTTTCTTTTACCTTCGCTTGTGATGCCCTACTCCCGCCGAGAGCGCGCGTGCGGCGCGGCTCTCAAAAGGAGGATTGTCCGTGCAGTTTTCTCGCGTTGAACGTCCCTTCGGAGCTAACCCCCTCGTACTGGAAACCGGCAAATTGGCCAAGCAGGCACACGGTGCCGTCTGGGTCCAATACGGCGAAACAGTAACCCTGACCGCCGCCGTCGAAGGCAATGCCATCGAAGGACGCGATTTCTTCCCCCTGACGGTCGATTATCGAGAGAAGACCTACGCTGCCGGTAAGTTTCCCGGCGGATTCATCAAGCGCGAAGGCCGACCCACGACCAAGGAAATCTTGACCTCGCGCCTGATCGACCGTCCCATTCGGCCGCTCTTCCCGGCGAACTACTTAAACGAAGTGCAGATTATGGCCGGCACCCTGGCCGCCGACCGCGACAACGATCCGGACGTGTTGGCCATGATCGGTGCCAGCGCCGCCTTGCACCTGTCGCACATACCGTTCGTGCAGCCCACCGGCAGCGTTCGCATCGGCCTGATCGGCGGCGATTTCGTACTCATGCCCAGCCACACGCAATTGGAAGAGAGCGATCTCGACTTGGTGTTGGCGGGAACGCGCACGGCCATCACCATGATCGAAGGCTTTGCCCGCGAGATGCCCGAAGCCGACATGCTCGAAGCCATCCTCTGGGGACACAAGCACATCGTCGCCGTCATCGACGCCATCGAAGAGTTGCGGCGCAAGGCGGGATTGGAAGACAAGCAATTGCCGCCGCCGCCGCCCGTAAATCCCCTGATCGAAGAGTTCCACCGGCGTTTCGGCTCCGAGTTCCGCGAACGCAAACAAACGGCCGGCAAGGCCGAACGCGCGGCCAGCATCAAGGAACTGCGCGAGCGCATCAAAACCGAGTATCTGCCCGCCGACGGCGAGGCCAAGCACAAGCCCGACCAGGTTGCCGCCGCCCTCGCCGCCCTCGAAGAGCGCGTGGTGCGCGATCTCATTCTCGAAGGCAAACGCATCGACGGCCGAACCGTCAAACAACTGCGGCAAATCACTTGCGAAGTCGCCCTCCTGCCGCGCGTCCACGGCTCGGCTCTGTTCCAGCGCGGCGAAACCCAAGCCTTGGCCACGACCACCCTCGGAACCTCCAGCGACGAACAGCGCGTCGATGGACTCGGCGAGGAATACAGCAAGAAGTTCATGCTCGATTACAACTTCCCGCCCTTCAGCGTCGGCGAATGCAAACCCATTCGCGGACCCGGACGCCGCGAGATCGGCCACGGCGCGCTCGCCGAACGCAGCCTGAAACCCGTCGTGCCGGATCAAGCAAAGTTTCCTTATACGATCCGCGTTGTCTCCGATATCCTCGAATCGAACGGCTCGTCCAGCATGGCCTCGGTGTGCAGCGGCACCCTGTCGCTCATGGACGCCGGAGTGCCCATCAGCGATCCGGTCGCCGGTATCTCCATCGGCCTCGTCAAGGACGGCGAACGCTTTACGCTGTTGACCGACATCATGGGTGACGAAGACCACTTCGGCGACATGGATTTCAAGGTCGCCGGCACCGGTCGCGGCATCACCGGCATTCAGCTCGACCTGAAGATCGACGGCATCAACGCCGAGATCATTAAGGCGACGCTCGAACAAGCGCGCGAGGCGCGGCGCGAAATCCTCAAGATCATGCTGTCCACTCTGCGCCAGCCGCGCCACGACATCCGCGACACTGCGCCGCGCCTGTTGACCGTGAAGATCAATCCCGACAAAATCGGCCTGCTCATCGGGCCGGGCGGAAAAACGATCAAAGGCATTCAGGAAGCGACTGGGGCCAAGATCGACATTGAGGACGACGGAACCGTCTACATCTCGCACAGTGAAGCCGCCGGCGCGGAATCGGCCAAACTCAAGGTCGAAGCGCTGACCGAAGAAGTGCGCGTCGGCAAAGTGTACGAAGGGCGCGTCACCTCGGTCAAAGACTTCGGCGCGTTCATCGAGATTTTGCCCGGACGCGATGGATTGTGCCACATCAGCGAACTCGACGATAAATATGTCGGCAAAGTCGATGAAGTGTGCAAAGTCGGCGATGTCATGCAAGTCAAGGTAATTGCCATCGACGAACACGATCGCGTGAAGCTGTCCCGCAAAGTGCTTCTACGCGAGCAAAACAAACCGGCCGAGGGCGGCGCGCCGTCCGCTCCGCCCCCGCCCCAGCAACGGCGGAGCGAAGGGCGTCCGCCGCGCCGCGGCGAACACGACCGCGGCCCACGAGATGAGGAATAACCACCCTCGGCGAAGAAGCGCGTTCGCGCTTCGAGAAACGCCCTCTCTCGAAGCGCGAATCCGGCCCTCTTTCGTTGGGAGTTCCGCAAACGGACAGCGTCAAACGTGGTCAATCAACAGTACACCGAATTGGCCGAACTTGCCGGTGGGTTCGTCCACGATCTCAAAAACCACCTCGGCACGCTCCGGCTCAACCTTCAGCTGTTGGCCGAAGACTTTGAAAAACCACAATCGCAACGCGAACGCCGCGCGCTGGATCGTGTGCTGCGCTTGCAGAACGAATGCCAGCGGCTCGTCGATGTCTCCAACGAGTTTCTCCGCTTCGCGCGCGTCGGCGATCTCGAACTGGCTCCCGTCAACCTCAACGAAGTCGTCGAGGAACTCACCGATTTCTTCGGCCCCATGGCCCGCGCCAACAACATCGAGATAAAGCACTACATCCCCGCCGACTTGCCTCCGTTGGCCCTCAACCGCGATATGTTCAAGCAAGCGCTACTCAATCTCTTGCTCAACGCGCAGCAGGCCATGCCCTCCGGCGGAGAGATTGCCCTGTTGGCGCGCGCCGAGCCGGACGGCGTGGTGTTCGATCTCATCGACACGGGCCTCGGTATGTCGCCGGAGGTATTGTCCAAGGCGTTTCGGCCCTTTTATTCGACGCGCAGCGGAGGCACTGGACTCGGTCTGCCCACGACTCGCAAGATCATCGAAGCACACGGCGGCACCCTCAATGTGCAGAGCGAGGTAGGTCACGGTACGAAGTTTACCATTCGATTGCCGGCCGTCAAGAA
>JAKBCS010000160.1 GCA_021807595.1 Planctomycetota bacterium
CGCAGACGTTTGGCAATCTCTTTCTCCAGTGCCGAGGCCAAGGCTTTTTCGGAGGCATACTGTTCGCGCGCTTCCTTCAGATCGGCACGCAGACCCGGCACGACCTTGGCGGCATCCTGCACATCCTTCAAACGATTTTTTACCTCAGACAATGCCTCGGCCAATTCACGGGCGCGCGCCGTTGCCATTTCGCCGCGCTTCACGCTAGCGTTCCGCTTTGTCTCCAAGTCGGCGATCCGCGCGGCGGCTTCCTTCTCTTTGCGCTCGAACTCGTCGGCGCGGGCGGTCTCCAGTTCCAGACGTTTCATCCGCTCTTTCAGACCGCTCGTCAGCGAGGCGATGCGATCCGCCGATTTTTTCAGACTCGTTTGCAGATCGCTTTTCTCTTCTTGGAGCGATTCGACCCGCGATTGCAAGAGAGAGAGCTTACCCAACGTCTCCTCGCGTTCGGTTTGGAGGCGGGTCAATTCATCGGCGATTCGACGTTGTTCTTCCCCGGCGCTGTCCTCGTACTGCTTGGCCTCGCGCAAGTTGATGAGCCACAACAGAATGACGCAACCGAGCGCGCAGCACAGTACGTCCACCATGGACAAATTGAAGATCGAGGGGATGCGATGGCGAACGCGCATAAGAGAATCCTTTCGTCTCCGCGTCGATGGGAGACGCAGTTGCGATTTACGCTGTGGTCATGAGGCGTCTTTGTCCACCGGCCTGGCCGAGGAAACGAAGCACCGGCCCATCGGGACCGAGACGAATCCAGTCGCCGGAGTGGAGTGCCGTCGGTTGCGTGACGAGGCAATCGTTAATCAGCGTACCATATCGACTGCGATCGCGCAGCAGATACGCGCCGCGCGTCAACACGATCTCACAGTGACGGGTGGAAACGGTGGGATAGAGATCGGTCTCGAAAACGAGATGGCACGTCGGGTCGCGGCCCAACGAGAAGACTTGCTGGTCGAGCAGAAGGTCCCGACCGCGAAAGTGAAGTCGAGCGGCTCCGCGATCGCCGGCCGTCGCCGTCGCGCTGCCCGGCAAAGGTGCGCCGTCGAGATGGCCGTCCGACAGCTCACCGTTCATCTGGCGGACGGCCAAATCGAAGGCCGCTCGAGCAACCGCGTCGTCGTCGAGAATGTGGACTCGTGCAGCCGACATCGCTTCCTCGATCAAGTCTTCTCCAAAGTCGGCGCTATCTTGCTGGCGAGTCGAATCGACATCGGAAGGACCGACTAACTGCTCGACGGCTGCCGTCAAGCCGGGTAGGCGCGATGCTGCCCCAGTTAGCAATACCACGCCAACCGGACCCAACTCGGCGATTTCCGCCAAGAAATGTTCCAACTCGAGCATCGCGCGGCGCACTAAGGGCGAACTCAACTGAGCCAACTCCGTCATCGAAAACTTTAAGTGCTGATACCAATGCGGCGTCTGAAGCACGATCTCCGCCGACTCCTCGCGGTTTCGTGCGTCCAAAAGATCGGCGAGGCGATCGAACAGCGTTTGTTCGGTTTCCGCCGACTCGCGTGGATCGCGCCGACTGAGGCGAACGCAGCGCAGGGCGAAGCCATCGAGCAACCGACACAGCCAAACGCCTCGGGCCAGTTGAGGGACGACTCGCAGGTGTGCCATCCGTAACACCTCGTCGCGCACGGACACGGCGGAGAGCGTGAGCGCGTGGCCATCGAGATCGAGTACGACGGCGACCCCCGACCACGGCAGGTGTTCGTGCGCCGCCAAGGCGACGGCGAGTGGCGACGGCACCGTCCCGAGTAGGTTCAACCGCGCGCGCCCGGCCCGATCTGCCACAATCGCCGCCTGAGCGGCATTGCAATAGGCCGGCAGCGCTACGGTGATACCTTCGGCGGCCCCGACGCGTCGTTGCAGATATTCGCACACAACGGAGAACGCGCCGACGGCGTCGAACCGATGTCTTCCGCCGATCCAAACGCGGTCGTCGCCGAGATAGGGCAGGAAATCCAAACACGCCAAGTGCGGCGAACGGCGGCACAGACTCGCCCCAGCCCGACCGACGCGCAGCTGCCGTTCTTCCAGACTCAGAGCCAACGGCAGTTCGCGTTCCCCGCCTTCCAAGGGCAGACCGAGCGGAATGCGCGGGACGGAGCCGCGATCCTCTCCTTGAATCGCCCGCGCGCGGGTGGCATTGAGATCCAGGCCGATGAGGGTCATGGTGCAATCTCCACTTGGATCAATCATTCCTCCGTCTAGTCGCAATACGGAGCAGAACGTCTAGCCGTCTCGCTCCCCTTCGGGCCGATGCTAACCTCTAATTCGCCAGCCGCGCCTCCGCATTTTCCTCCGGGGCCAGTTCGTAGAGCCGCGTGACGAGATGCTCCAAACAATACTGTTGGCAGTCGATGACCAACGCTTCTTCGTCGCGCTGGACCGAATGCAGCAAGAACATCACGACTAGGCTCAGCGCCAAAGCGACGAGGGTACAGTCGAAAGCGACGTTGAGATGTCGGGTGGCGTCGGCGACGAATTGATTCATGGCCAAGCCGGTCTGACCGCCGAGCGTCAGACTGGTGGCCAAGCCGCGCACCGTACCCAAAAAGCCAATGGCTGGAATAGCCCAAGCGAGATAATGCACCGTCGCCATGCTCGATACCAAGCGTCCGAGATCGACATCGGCTTGCGTTCGCACCGTGTCGCTGACATCGCGACCGGATCGGCTGACGGCGTATTTGCTCAGCGCGAGGCGGATCATATTGGCCAACACGAACGGGCCGCCGCGCGCCGCACGCTGTTCGACGCGCCGCTGCAACAGCCGTGCGTCTTCGGGAAGGATGCACACGCCGACATCGGTGGAGAGTAACTCAAGATCGAAAGCCCGGCGCTGGCGGCGCACTTCGAGATAACGGCCCAAGAGGATGAAGGCGGCCCAGGTGAACGCGCAATAGCTGGCGATTTGCTCTGGACCGAGAAGCAAACGGCTGAGGCGTTCCGGCGTCCACTTCGACCAATCGTTGCCGGCGTCGCCTTTGCCGGACGACCACTGCCATAGCGGAACGCAGATGGCGCAGACCAGAGCCAGCGCCAGCAGCAAAAGCGGCCATTCGCGCGTGGGACGATGCGAGGGAGTCAAAACCATGCGGTTGTCCGTGAGGGCGAATGAGATCGATCGGTCACTCGTACAAGAATTGTGCGAGAGAGACGGAGGGGTTGTCAAGGCAGGCGCGACGGATTGATCCGGCGCGTCGACACGTCTCGCGTTTTTGTACCCCCCTCCCCATCGACGGAAAAGGTGGGTAGAATCTCTATCATGAATACGGCAGAACACGAACGATTGAGCGAAAGCCACGACGATCACAGCGGTTGGCGTCGTTGGGGCCCTTACGTCGGCGAGCGCGCTTGGGGTACGGTGCGCGAGGATTACAGCGACGATGGCGACGCCTGGAATTATTTGCCTCACGATCTGGCCCGCAGCAAGGCGTACCGTTGGGGAGAGGACGGCATCGCCGCCATTTGCGACCGCTATCAACTTCTCTGCTTCGCGCCCGTTTTTTGGAACGAACGCGATCCCATTTTGAAGGAGCGTCTCTTCGGCCTGACGCCCAACGAAGGCAATCACGGCGAGGATGTGAAGGAGTATTACTTTCACGTCGATAACACGCCAACGCACTCGTACATGAAGTACCTCTACAAGTATCCGCAAGAGGAATTCCCCTACGCTTGGCTCATCGAGGAGAATCGCCGTCGTAACGGGAAGGGATTCGAGTTCGAGTTGATCGACACGGGTATTTTCGACGAGAACAGGTATTTCGACATCGTCGTCGAATATGCCAAGGCAACGCCAGAGGATTATTGCATTCGCATTGAGGCGTTCAATCGCGGGCCAACACCTGCCCCGCTTCATCTTTTGCCGCATCTGTGGTTTCGCAACATCTGGGCGCGCGGTCCCAACGCTTGGACGCTGCATCTCACCGGCGAGCCTTGCATCCGTCTCGGTCCCAGCGGCGCGGGATTTATCAGTCTCGTCAGCGACGATTCGGCCGTCGAAACACTCACGGACATCCCCGTATCGTACCGCTTAGGTCCGCGCATTCTCTATGCTCCACCGGGCGCTCGGCCACTCTTCACCTTCAACGAAACGAACGGCCCGCGCGTTTTCGGAGCGGGCAACCAGAGCCGACGCCCCTACGTCAAGGATGCCTTCCATCGCCACATAGTCAACAGAGAGAATTGTCTCAATCCTCATGCGGAAGGCACCAAAGCCGCCCTCCACTATCGCTTTAATGCCGTGCCGCCCGGCGGTTCGGTCGTGCTGCGTCTGCGCCTAGGCGACGATGCCTCGGCCACCGATCCGTTGGAAGCCGTCGACTCCATCGTCGCTCAGCGCAAAGCCGAAGCAGACGCATTTTATGCCGCTCTCCATCCACCGCAAGCCAGCGCCGACGAGCGCGAGATTCAACGGCGCGCCCTGGCCGGACTACTGTGGAGCAAACAAAACTATCTCTTCGACGTCAATGTTTGGCTCAATGGCGATCCCGGCCTGCCGCCTCCGCCCCCTTCACGCTTGCACATTCGCAATCAACACTGGCGGCATCTCAACTCGCTACGCGTCCTCGTCATGCCGGACAAGTGGGAGTATCCTTGGTTTGCCGCCTGGGATCTGGCCTTTCAATGCGTCCCTCTCGCTCTGATCGATCCGCAATACGCCAAGGATCAGCTCTATTGGCTCTTGTTCGAGCAATTTCAGCACCCCAACGGACAGATCCCGGCCTACGAATGGGAGTTCTCCGATCTGAATCCTCCCGTTCATGCCTGGGCCGTCTGGCGCATCTACAACATGGAGAAGTTCCGCACCGGCAAGGGCGATCGAGGCTTCTTGGCGCGCTGCTTCCACAAACTGCTAATCAATTTCGCCTGGTGGGTCAACAAAGTCGATAGCGCGGGCAACAACATCTTCGAGGGCGGCTTCCTCGGCATGGACAATATCACCGTCCTCGATCGCAGCATGCACTTTCGAGAAGGCGCGGTCCTCGAACAATCCGACGCCACTGGCTACATGGGCATGTTCTGTCTCAATCTCATGCGCATCTCCCTGGAGTTGGCCAACGACAACCCCGTCTACGAAGCGATGGCCGTCAAGTTCTTCGAGCATTACGCCTACGTCGCCGGTGCTATGAAGCATATGGGAAATCGGCCCTATCAGCTGTGGGACGAACAAGACGGTTTCTTCTACGACGTGCTGCGCTATCCCGACGGGAGATTCCAAAAATTCCGGCTCCGATCCCTCGTTGGTCTCATCCCTCTCTTTGCCATCGAGCGCCTGGAATCCAGCTGGATCAAACCGTTCAAAGAGTTTAGCGGCGCGTTTCATTGGTTCTTGAAAAATCGCCACGATCTCGTCAAAGACGTGGTTCACGAAGTCGGTGAGGGCGAAGACAAAACCTACGTTCTTACAACGGTCGACGAGAATCAGCTGACGCGCATCATGGAGCGCGTTTTCGACGAAAGCGAGTTTCTCTCGCCTTTCGGCGTGCGCAGCCTGTCGCAGTCGCATCGAAAAGATCCGTTTTCATTTGATGGCAACGTCGTGGGATACGAACCGGCCGAGAGCGCCTCGAAAATCAAAGGGGGCAATTCGAATTGGCGAGGGCCAATTTGGTTTCCCACGACATTTCTGTTGATCGAATCGTTGCGGAAGCTGGGGGCGGCTTTCGGACCAACCTTTGGCGTCGTCACGCCGGCCTCGAACGGCCAACCCATCACTTTCCCACAAATGGCGCGCGAAATCGCCGACCGTCTCATTCGCATTTTCACGCGCGATGCAAACGGCCGCCGCCCGGTTCATGGAGGGCAGCGCAAGTTCCACGATGATCCACACTGGCGCGAGTTGTTCCTGTTTTACGAATACTTTCACGGAGACAACGGAGCTGGATTGGGAGCATCGCATCAAACCGGCTGGACGGCATTGGTTGCCTCGTTGATTGACGAATGGAGGAGATGAACGCTCTCCAGACGATCTACTCGCACTCGGCTGGGAGCGCGCGGAACCAAACGCCTCTTGTGGCTTGCAAAGGGGAGTCGCTTCCGCAGTGTCCCACAGCCGCTGCCCGACTGTGGGATGGAACTTCCCTCCCTCGGAGTTCGATCACTTCTTCTGCGATTTTCGTGTCGGCAGGCTGCCGCTGGGGACAGCTTCCTTCCAGGCGGCATACATCTTCGCGCGTGCGGCGGGCGCGGCGGCCGGATCGTAGGGAACGACAAGATCCTCCGGCACTAGACGCGATAGATTCCCCCAAGCCAGCTCGCGCACGGCCAGTTTTTCGTGTCGAAGGTAGGCGATCAACGTCTCGTAGGTTCCCGGATCGTCTGCGGCAAGGGTGCCGTGCAACATTTGGAGAATCGTAGCCGACTGTGCCCTGGCGAAACCCAGTCGTTCGGAGAGATAGCGATAGAGCCGTTGCTCGCGCCCGGGGGCATCTCCGATCCAGCGGCGCAGCGCCAGTGCAGCGGCCTTGCGCGACTCGGCACGGCGAGGATCGTCGAGCGCCTGCACGACGCGATCGATGTCATTCATGGCGGCCAATCCAAGGACGCTGAACTCGGCGAGTGTCGCGGCGCGATCGTCCCCTTTGGAGGCGGCGTCGAGCAGCTCGAAAAGCACCGTGCGCGGTTCCTTCGTCTTCACCGCGGTCAGATAGGTTTCGACTATGTCCGCAAGCGCTCGCTCCCAAACGGTCGGTTTGCGATCGAAGTCGGCCCAGGTATCGACTTGGCGGCGCGAGCGGGCCGTATCCTCGGTGCCGTTGACACTGTCCCACTGCAAGTAGGAGCGACCGGGGGGAGCGGACAAAGCGTGTTGGGTGCCGCCTTCCTTTACATCCGTCTGGCCCTTGAGAGCGAAGCATCCCAAGCGGCGAACGGGCGCATCCTCTTCGCGCGGAGTCACCGCGAACGAGGTACCGCGAGGCCAAAAACTATAGAGGCCGAGACAAATGGCCGCTCCCGGATCGGCCAACGTCACTTCAAACGCCGCTCCGTCCACGCGCAGCCATACGCGCGCCGCTCCGGATTTCTTCAGATTCCGCACAATCACCCGACCGCGATGCAAAGTGAAGTCGAGATCGAACGATCGGCTATCGTGCAGGATAACCGAGCTTTGGAGACCGGAAAAGGCGCTCATTTCCGGCAGGTTTCCCCACAGCGTCAATTCGACGGCGCGCGGCGTCGTTTCGATTCGCGCCGACACGCCCGGCAGCGCCAGAAGGAGGTCGCGGCTATGCAGCGCCTCCTCCGATTCGGCGGAACGCCAAGGTTGACCCGGACGTTCGTTCACCAGGAGCCGACCGGCCGCCGAAAGATTCTTGGCCGCCGGGACGCGAGGCTCCCAACTACGGGAGCGCCCACCCAATTCCTCCGCCGGAAGAAATTGACAAACGGTCAACAGCACGACGAGAGGCAACGAGAACAAGAGTTGCGGTCGGTCGATGGATCTGTGGCGCAAAGTTCGCTCGGTCATGGGATTTCTCATTGGGATAATCGATCGTCTTCGCCCCTTCCGAACGAGGCGAGGCGACGACGACATTGTAACAGGGAATCGCTCGGCATAAAGTAAAAAGATGGAGGGATTCTTCCCGTCGATGCCAGAGGTCGCCGCCCCATGGAGTGCAATGCCATGCTGACCGTTCAGCTGTCCTGTCCGCATTGTTGCCGTATTCTCCGCAGTCGTCGTTTGATCGCTCCGGGTGAGTTTCTGCTCTGTCCGCACTGCGCCAAGTCGTTTCGCGCTGGGGCCGAGTCCGCCCAATCCACCGAACGCTCATCCACGTTCGGAAGTCTGTTGATTCGCTGGCTTGTTCTCGCCAATCTTCTCGTCTTGGTCGGTGGAGGCGGTGCGATCGCCTGGGCCATTCATCGACGCGCGCAAACGGAAGACGAGACCGCGTCCGTCTCCAATTCGGTCCCGCTCTCGGTACCGGAGGAATCGCCTCCGTCCGCACCCACGCCCTTTCCAGAGACCGATAAGCCGGCCGCCCCTGCCGACACAATGCCCGCGCCGCCGAACGATCTTCCTCCGACTCCCTTGCCCGATCCACCGACTCCCCGCGTGAAATCCCCTGTGCCACCCAAGACGAAAGCCCCTGAGCCTGAGCCGCTGCGCGAGCCTGCCGAAGCTCGACGCGAGAAACCGCAACCATCGTGGTTGCCGCAAGCCATTCAAAGACATGTCGATCGCTCCATCGCAGGCGGCATCGAATTCCTCCGGCGCGATCAGCACGCCGACGGCAGTTGGGGGCATCACAGCGGCAAGACCGCCAAACAGTACACGCCCGGCATAACGGCCTTGTGCGGCTTGACCTTACTCGAATGCGGAGTACCAGCGACCGACGGGCAAGTACGCTCGACCGCGCATTACCTTCGTTTGCACATGCCGGAATTGACGGCGACCTACTCGATTTCGTTGGCGATTCTGTTCTTCGACCGTCTCGGCGACGACGGCGATACCAGTCGCATTCGCACTTTGGCCATGCGTCTTCTCGCCGGACAAAAGCCATCGGGAGGCTGGGATTACTACTGTCCGACGCTCAACGACGAGGAGGAACTGGGCCTGCTCGCGCGACTCTTCAAAGATCGCCCGACCAAGCCGCTCGAACTGTTCGACGCCGATCCGAAGGCCAACGTTGAAGACGACCTCTATCGTCCGCAACCGAGCAAGAGTCCACCGCTTGGATTATTCGTTTCTCGTGGAACCTCCGATATTCCCGCCTCCACACCGAAGACCGAAGAACCTCCACCGAAAGCGCAACCCTCAAAGCCAAAGATCGAGAGTAAGAAATTACCCGGAGACAATCGCCTTCTGTCCAAGCGAGCCGAGACGGCGGCGGAAAATCTGCCCGATAGATTGAAGAAGACGCCCGCCTTACGCGCTGCCGAACTCCTGCGCAATCCTCCCGATTTCGGCGAGCCTCGCACCGACAATTCCAACACCCAATTCGCCATTCTGGGGCTGCTCGTCGCCGAGAATCACGACGTTCCGATGGAACGGGCCATGTCTCTCCTCGATTGGCGTTTTCGCAATTCGTTGACGCTTCAAAACGGCTGGAATTATCGACCGAAATGGCCGACGACGCCCAGCATGACCGCCGCCGCCCTGATGGGTCTGGCGCTCAAGCACGGTCTACTCTTGCCCAATCGGCGCGGACGCGGGCGCAACGTCCCCGTCCACGACGATGATGTCGTGCATGGTGGCTTCACGACGCTCAAGGCGTTACTCGAAGATTATTACGCGGGATTTGTCCTCAATCGTACGCATCTGGATAAACTCGATCTGTATTGTCTGTGGACCATCGAGCGCGTCGCCGTCCTCTACAATTTGCGCACGTTGGATTCCCTCGATTGGTATGGTTCCGGCGTGCAATTGTTGTTGCCCTTGCAGCGCGACGATGGCTCGTGGAGTCCCAAGGGGACAACGTGTTTGGAAGAATCGTCCGTGGCCACATCCTTCGCGCTCTTGTTTCTCAAGCGCTCGAACCTGGCGCGGGACTTGAGCGAACGACTTAACGTGTCCGGAGATAAGTGACGATTCGTCCCGTCGTTGTCGTCCTTTCTCCTTGCGAAATCATTTTCCCTATCCTATCCCAATCGGACGCCGTCCGACAATTGAAAGGCGAGCGGGATGGAGACAATGGATCGCAAATGTGTCTTATTTCTCTGCACAGGCAACTACTACCGCAGTCGATTCGCCGAGGCGATGTTCAACCATCTCACCGAACAGAGTCGGTTGCCTTGGTTTGCCGACTCGCGCGGCTTGGCGCTAGAACGAGGTATTCACAATGTCGGCCCCATGGCTCCGGAAGCAGTGGAGAGGTTGCATCGACTGGGAGTCGATCTCGGGCCGGCTTGCACCCGGATGCCTCGAGCGCTATCCGCTGCGGATTTAGACAAGGCCAATCGCATTGTCGCCTTGAAGCGCGACGAACATTACCCGTTGATCGTGGAGAGATTTTCGAATTGGGTCAACCGCGTCGAATACTGGCACATCGAAGACGAACCGGGGGTACTACCCCTCATCGAACGAGCCGTTCGTGATCTTCTAGGGCGATTGCAAGACCGAGCCGACTCGTGAGGTTCAAACCGATTCCGGCCAGCAGCGTAACGCCCATTCGACGACTTCTTTTAGCTGCGCGCGCGTCGCGCCGCCCGCCGCCTGGACCGATAGTCCCCAAAGCACCGTAACGATGTAGCGGGCCAGCTGGGCGGCATCGACGTTCGACGGGAGATCGCCCTCCGTAATCGCACGCTCGAAACGACGACGAACCGCTGCCTCCGCGCCGGCGCGTCGCCGACTCAACTGCTGGCGAATCGACTCCGAAGAGGGGCCGGAAGCGAGCGCTCCCTGAACGAGCAGGCAACCGTCGGGATGGTGCGGATTCATCACCATCTGGATGGCTCCGCCAAACAGCTTCTCGACGGCACGCCGCGAAGTCGGTTCTTGGAGAGCCTTCGGTAGATAAGCCGCCGGTTTTTGGAGATAGCGCGCCAGCGCCTTCTCGAACAACGCCTCTTTGTTGCCGAACGCGGCGTACAGGCTGGGCACATTGATCCCAATCGCCTCGGTAAGTGCTGCCAGCGAAGTGCCTTCGTATCCGTGACGCCAAAACAGCAAAAGCGCCGTATCGAGCGCTCGGTCGAGATCGAATTGTCGCGGACGCCCTCTGGGCATCGACCGCCCCCTCCGAAAGAATCGAGCGAATGCCAAACTACTGACCTTGACGGGCGCGCTTCACTATTTTATTGTAGCACCCGCTAAACAAATGTCTGAGTGTACATCGGGCCAGTCGACGGGCGAAATCGTCTGCCAACTTGCAACGATTCCCCAATGCTCAAGAAGGAAAAAACATGCAAGTGCAACCGTATCTCCATTTCGATGGCCGTTGCGAAGAGGCGATCGAATTCTATCGCCACGCGTTGAACGTTGAAGTGACCATGATGAGTCGGTTTAAGGACTCTCCCGATCCAACGATGATCGCACCCGGCACCGAAAACAAGATCATGCACATGGAATTCCGACTCGGAGATCTGATCCTCTGTGCCTCGGACGGTCGGTGCATGGGTAATGCGCAATTTGACGGCATTTCTCTGACGCTGAACCTGAAGACCATCGCCGAGGCCGAACGGATCTTTGCCGCCTTGAGCGAGGGCGGACAGGTTCAAATGCCGATGATCGAAGCCTTCTTCGCCTCACGCTTCGGCATGGTCGCCGACCGTTTCGGCGTACCGTGGATGATTATCGTTCGTAAATGAATGGTTCGATAGCCTTTTTCGATTGTCGGAACCGAGGAGATGTGCCCCTGCCGGCATCTCCGCATCTTCGTCAAGGAGTTCTTAATGAGCGGAGTTCGCCTTCTCATCGGCACGCGCAAAGGCGCGTTCATCCTCACCTCGGACGGCAAACGCCAACGATGGCACGTCAGCGGTCCCCACTTTGGAGGGTGGGAAATGTATCATTTGAAGGGATCGCCTGCCGATCCGAATCGCATCTACGCTTCGCAAACGAGTGGATGGTTCGGTCAGATCGTCCAACGTTCCGACGACGGCGGCAAAACCTGGCGTCAACCGGGCACACCAGCCGGTGAGCCGACCACGACGCCGGAAGGTTTTCCCAAGGGTGAGAGCAACAAATTCGTCTACGACACTTCCGAAGAAACCGGAAAACCGCTCACCACGCATCAGTGGTACGACGGTACACAACATCCTTGGGAGTTTAAGCGCGTCTGGCATCTGGAGCCCTCACTGAGCGATCCGGATACCGTATACGCCGGTGTAGAGGACGCCGCATTGTTCCGCTCGACGGATGCCGGTAAAACGTGGCACGAACTGGCTGGGCTGCGCGGACATGGCAGCGGATCGAACTGGCAGCCGGGCGCGGGCGGCATGGGGCTGCATACGATCCTACTCGATCCAACCAATCCCAATCGGATCTATATTGCCATCTCGGCGGCCGGGGCCTTCCGTACGGACGACGGCGGGAAGACTTGGAAGCCGATCAATCGCGGTTTGAAGTCTCCCTATCTTCCCAATCCAACCGCCGAGATCGGTTTCTGCGTTCACCACATGACGCTGCACCACTCGCGTCCCGACGTACTGTTCATGCAGTTGCACCAGGGCGGGGGCATTTTTCGCAGCGACAATGCCGGCGAATTGTGGACGGAGGTTCGAGGCAATCTGCCGACCGATTTCGGCTTCCCCATTGAGGTTCATGCCCACGAGCCGGAAACGATCTACGTCATTCCTATCAGTCCGTTTCCGGGACGCTACCCCCCCGACGGCAAACTGCGCGTTTATCGCAGCCGAAAGGGTGGCAACGAGTGGGAACCGCTTACGAACGGCTTGCCTCAAGAGAACTGCTTCGTCAACGTGTTGCGCGACGCCATGGCCGTCGATAAACTCGATTCGTGCGGAGTCTATTTCGGCACCTCGGGTGG
>JAKBCS010000161.1 GCA_021807595.1 Planctomycetota bacterium
CCGCACGAAAGGCCGATCTGCGCTTGGACCGCCGCGACGATGCCATCAAAGCCGAGGCTGTCGTTCCGGGAAATGTGGACAAAAGCGCTCTGGTCGAGCGCATTTTATCCGGCGATAAATCGCAGATGATGCCGCCGCCCAAGACCAAGAAGAAACTGAGCGACGCACAGAAGGAGACGCTGAAACGCTGGATTGCGACGGGAGCGGAGTACCAATCTCACTGGTCGTTTATCGCACCGAAGCGACCGGCACCTCCCGCGGTGAAGAACGAGAAATGGGTCCGCAATCCGATCGACCGCTTCATCCTCGCCGAGTTGGAGCGGCGCAGTTTGCAACCCGCCCCGGAAGCGGATCGGCACACCTTGGCCCGCCGGCTCGGTCTCGATCTCACCGGACTGCCGCCGGAACCGGCCGATGTGGAGGCGTTCGTCAACGACAAGCGGCCCGACGCCTACGAACGCTTCGTCGATAAGATGATGGATTCCCCGCACTGGGGCGAACATCGCGCACGCTATTGGCTCGACGCTGCTCGCTACGCCGACACGCACGGCATCCACTTCGACAATTTCCGCGAGATGTGGTCGTACCGCGATTGGGTCATCGAAGCCTTCAATCGCAATCTGACCTTCGACCGCTTCACCGTCGAGCAATTGGCCGGCGATCTGCTGCCCAATCGCACCCTCGATCAACAGGTGGCCTCCGGCTTCAATCGCTGCAACATAACATCGAATGAAGGCGGACTTATCCCGGAGGAGTATCTCGTTTTGTACACGCGCGACCGCACCGAGACGACGGCGCGCGTGTTCCTCGGTCTGACCGCCAACTGCGCCGTGTGCCACGATCACAAGTTCGATCCGGTGACGATGAAAGATTTTTACTCGATGTCGGCGTATTTCAACAACACGACGCAAGGAGCGATGGACGGCAATATCAAGGACACGCCGCCGATCTTATTCGTGCCGCGGATGGAGGATCGCCCCCGCTGGGAAGCCGCAGTCAAAGAATTGGCCGAGGCGCGCCGGCATGTCGAGGCGCGCAAACAGACGGCCCGCGCCGATTTCGATAAATGGATTCACAAGCCCGAAGAGCAAGCGATGGGCCAACCGCCCAGCGATGCTCTCCGCTTCCACGCCGCCCTCAGCGAAGGCAGGGCGACGATCGCCTTCAACGTGGACGGCAAGGGGCGCACTGCCGCGTTGCCTTCCGGCGTCAAATGGGACCAAGGCCACGTCGCTGACAAGGCGTTCCAAGTGTCGCCCAGCGGCATGCCGGAAGTCTCCGACGCCGGGGATTTCGACAACAAGCAAGGCTTCTCCTACGGCGCGTGGGTGAAGTTTCCCAAGAAGGTGCCGCCCTCCGGTGCCATCTTCGCCCGCATGGACGACCAGCACGATTTTCGCGGGTGGGATCTATGGATGCAGAATGGCCGGGTCGGCACGCACATCATCCACAAATGGCAAGAGGACGCCCTCAAGGTCGTGTCGCGCAATCCCATCGAGACGGGACGATGGAACCATGTGTTCGTCTCCTACGACGGCTCCGGCACTCCCGGTGGCGTGAAGGTGTACGTCAACGGAGCGGTGCAAGAAACGACCGTCGAGGCCGGTAGTCTTCGCAACACCATCCGCACGACGGTCCCGTTCAAGATCGGTCAGCGTAACACCACCTCGCGCATCGACGGATTGGTGCTGCAAGACGTGCGGCTGTACGGACGCAATTTGCCGGCTCACGAAGTCGAACAGTTGGCCAAGGGGACGCGTGGGGCATGGCTGCTGAGCAAACCGGCGAAAGCGCGCACTCCCGCCGAGACCAACGAGCTATTCGATTGGTGGTTGACGGCTTTGGACCCGAAATATCGAGAACTGACGAAGAAGGCGAGCGATTTACAGAAGGAAGAAGCCGGTCTCAAAGCGCGCGGCACCATCGCGCACGTCATGCAAGAGAAGCCGGGCGAACCGACGGCGTTCGTCCTCTATCGCGGCGACTACGACAAACGGCGCGATCCCGTGAAAGCCGACACGCCCAAGTCGTTGCCGCCGATGCCCAAAGATTTGCCGCGCAACCGCCTTGGCTTCGCACAATGGCTGCTGCGACCGGAGAATCCGCTGACGGCGCGCGTCACCGTCAATCGCTTCTGGCAGGAAGTGTTCGGCACGGGTATCGTCCGCACCAGCGAGGACTTCGGCACAACCGGCGAACTGCCTACGCATCCGGAGTTGCTCGATTGGCTGGCCGTCGAATTCCGCGAGAGCGGCTGGGATGTCAAGCGATTCTTCAAGTTGATGGTCACCTCCGCCGCTTATCGCCAATCGGCACGGACCACGCGAGAAAAACTCGAAAGAGATCCGGATAATCGTCTGTTGTCGCGCGGTCCGCGCTATCGCCTCGACGCCGAGATGGTGCGCGATTACGCCTTGGCGGCCAGCGGTCTGCTCGTGCGCAAGCTCGGCGGTCCCAGCGTCAAGCCGTATCAACCCGAAGGCGTATGGGAAGCCGTGGCCATGATCGGCAGCAACACGCGCGATTATCGAGCGGACAAAGGCGACCGCTTATATCGCCGAAGTATGTACACTTTCTGGAAGCGCAGCGCCCCGCCGGCGTCGATGGACATTTTCAACGCTCCCAGCCGCGAAGTCTGCACCGTCCGCCGCGAACGCACCAACACGCCGTTGCAAGCACTCGTGACGCTCAACGATCCCCAATTCGTCGAGGCCGCCCGCTGGTTGGCGCAAACGACGCTCAAGGAAGGCGGCGACACGGACGAGAAGCGCATCGATTTCCTGTCGCGACGGTTCTTGTGCCGCCCACTGCGCGAAGTGGAGATAAAAGTAGTGCGAGCTAGTTTGTCCGATCTTTTGGCACACTACAAAACACACGCTGAAGAGGCGAAAAAATTGCTCGCGGTCGGCGAGGCGAAGGTCGATGCGAAGCTCGATGTGGGCACCCTGGCGGCGTGGACGATGCTGGCCAATGAGATGATGAATCTCGATGAAGTATTGAACAAGTAACAGATACTCACAGATCGCGGATCGGCCCGGAGCGTAAGCGACGGGCTAACGCAACCCGTCGCTCGCGCTCGGGGCTAATAAGGCAATATACGAGGATCGAAACCATGAATCCGTTCCACGACTTCACTCGCAATATCACCCGCCGTCATTTCTTCGCCGCCGGTTCGCACGCCGTCGGTTGGGCGGCGCTGGCTTCGCTGCTTGACGCCGACAAGGCCCACGGCGCTGCCGTCAAAACGCATTTTCCCGCCAAGGCCAAGCATGTGATCTATCTGCACATGGTCGGCGGCCCCGCTCAGATGGATCTCTACGACTATAAGCCGAAGATGCAGGAGTGGTACGACAAGGATTTGCCCGACTCTGTGCGCAATGGACAGCGGTTAACGACCATGACCAGCGGGCAAAAGCGTTTCCCCATCGCGCCCTCGATGTTCAAGTTCAAACAGCACGGCAACAACGGTATGTGGGTCTCGGAACTGCTGCCGTGGACGGCGAAGATGGTGGATGACATGGCCTTCGTCCGCAGCATGTACACCGAGGCCATCAATCACGAGCCGGCCATTAGCTTCATCCAGACCGGCAATCAAGTCACCGGCCGGCCCTGTCTGGGCGCGTGGGCGTCTTACGGTCTCGGTTCGCTCAACGAAAACCTGCCTACCTTCGTCGTTCTCGTCGCCAAGCCGACCAACACCGAGCAAGTGCAGGCCATCTCGGCCCGGCTTTGGGCGTCCGGCTATCTGTCCGGCGAGCACGCCGGCGTCTCTTTCCGCACCAGCGGCGATCCGATCCTGTACATCAACAATCCGCCCGGCGTCTCCTCCGACCTACGCCGCAAGACGTTGGACGGCCTGCAAAAACTGAACGAGCTGAACTATAACGCCCTTGGCGATCCGGAAACACGCACGCGCATTCAGCAGTACGAAATGGCCTTCCGCATGCAATCGAGCGTGCCGGAGTTGACCGACCTGGCGCGCGAGCCGGAGTCCACGTTCAAGCTGTACGGAAACGACGCCAAGAAGCCGGGCACCTTCGCCAACACGGTGTTGCTGGCGCGGCGCATGGTCGAGCGCGGCGTGCGTTTCGTGCAGATCTATCACAACAACTGGGACACGCACGGCAACGTCGCCGGTCGCTTGCCCGATCAATGCCGCGATGTGGACCACGCCTGTTACGGCCTCATTCAAGACCTGAAAAAGCGTGGATTGTACGACGAGACGTTGGTGATCTGGGGCGGCGAATTCGGGCGCACCATCTACTCGCAGGGCGGCCTGACGAAAAAGAACTACGGCCGCGATCATCATCCGCGCTGCTTTACCATGTGGATGGCCGGCGGCGGCATCCGTCCCGGCGCTATTCTCGGCGAGACCGACGATTTCTCGTACAACATCGTCAAAGATCCGGTCCACATCCGCGATTTCCATGCGACGGTTCTACAACTTCTGGGCTTCGATCACCAGCGCTTCACCTATCGCTATCAGGGGCTGGATCAGAAATTAACCGGCGTCGAACCGGCGCGGGTAGTGAAGGAACTTTTGGCGTAACCGTTTGGTTAGCCGCGACCTAAAGGGGAGCGCGAGACATCTCGCTCCCTTCGGGGCACGGCTAACCGACATTCCGTTTGTGAGGGGCGTATCCATGTTTCAATTGCTTCGGCCGGTCGTTGCGGCATGGGTCGTCTTGTGGCTCGGAATGCTCGTCCTGGCTGCCGAACCCGCCGGCGAGGAGGCAAAAGCCGTCGCTTTTGTCGAAAAAATGGAAGGCCGCGTCGAGATCGACCGGGACAAGCCGGACAAGCCCGTCGTCGGCGTCGATCTGGTCGGCTGCAAAGTGCCGGACGACGCCTTGGCTCGGCTGCGCGCCTTGCCCAAACTGCAACGGCTGAATTTGAGCCAGGCGGCCATCTCCGACGACGGACTCGCCGCGCTGAAAGATCTGCGGAAGGTGGAAATCCTCGATCTGTCCGGCACCTCCCTCGGCGACAAGGGACTGGCGCATCTCGAAGGCGCATCCCAACTCAAGACGGTAAACCTGAGCGGCACGGCCGTCCGCGACGCCGGACTTCGCTCGCTCCAAAAGCTCGCCCATTTGCAGAACCTCGATCTCAGTGGAACCGGCGTCGGCGATGCGGGGTTGGCGCATTTAGAAGAGTTGAAAGAGCTGCAAACACTTTATCTTTATCGCACTTCGATCACCGATGCCGGGCTTGCGCGGGTGAAAAAAATCGCGTCGCTGCAAACGCTGAGTCTCAACGGAACCGCCATCGGCGACGCGGGGCTGGAGCATCTGGCCGGGCTGAAGGAATTGCGAACGCTTACGCTGAGCAACACGCGCGTAAAGGGGTCTGGTTTATCTTATTTGAAAGCCCTGCCGCATTTACAATCGCTCGGATTGGGACAGACGCCGCTGAACGACGACGGCTTGGCGAACGTGGAGAGCCTCGCCCATCTGAGGCAGCTGTATCTTACCGGCACGCAGATCACGGACAAAGGCTTGCCCCGCCTCAAGGCCCTGAAACGCCTGGAACAGCTCGACCTTGGCAACACGAAGGTCGGCGACAGAGCCGTCGCCGACCTCCGCTCGGCGCTGCCCAAACTGATGGTCTTGCGCTGAATCACTCGCCCGCGCCGCCGCCCTCCTCGTTCTCTTCGTGCGCCGAGCGCAGCGCTGCCGCGTTAAGCCAATGGCGAAAATCGAGCGCGCGCAGGCAGAGCGGACAGCGCAAGCGCGGCAATTGTTGGTGCAACATCGCCTTGACCCGCAGCCGAACGGATCGCACCGGACACGGCCAATGGGAACACACCCACTCGCCTTCAAAACACGACGCATGGTCGGGTTTGTCGGCGGATATTTCCGCATAAAAACGATCGACGAACGCGCCATTAAGGCGAATGTCCATAGGCGGCACGATGCGGTAAGGCTTCTGCACGGCAATCTCCCGTTGTCGAGTGATGGATCAGTTCCTTCAAATAGCGCTCGATGTCGGCGGCGAGCCAGCGCGTGCTGCGCGCGTGCGGATGGACCGGAAGCGGCAGCAGGCCCAAGGCCGTCCAGCGCCAGACCGTTCGTTCGCTGATGGACAGCCGCCGCGCCACTTCGCGGACGGTAAGTAATTCCGAGTTCATCGCGCACACCGCAATCGTGAGCAACCTGCGAGGATCATGACTTCGTCCGCGAGCGCGTGCTGGAGGCGTGTGCGGACCTCCCCCAAGTATACTGAACATTTGTATATGTTAC
Source organism: Planctomycetota bacterium (assembly GCA_021807595.1). Classification (GTDB taxonomy): domain Bacteria; phylum Planctomycetota; class Planctomycetia; order Gemmatales; family Gemmataceae; genus JAJPHU01. The sequence continues at coordinate 6,243 of JAKBCS010000161.1, forward strand.
AAGGGGAAAAAATATCGCACGATGTGCGGGGGCGGACGGTGCGGCACGGCTCCGGTTCGTGTGGCACGAAATCGGCGTTTTGGCTACGATAGGCAAGGAGTGGATGATCGGAGTTCCAACGGAGAGCGAACGATGCGAACATTAAGGACACGATTCGCGTGGCTGCCGCTGTCGCTGGCGGCGATTGCGTGTCTCATGGCGAGCCGCGCCGGAGCCGAGGAACGCGATTCCGAGTTGCGACGCCAAGCGTTAAAACTCAACGAAATTACGGGCAAAGATGTTTTGGACGGCGAGAAGGCGCGGCTGCTCAAGGATAAGGCCGCCGCCAAACGACTGACGGTCGAGGCCGCGCGCATGGCCGCCGAAAAGCCGCAGCCTTTCACCTACAACGCCACCGCTCTGCTCGGTTCCGTTTCCTTCCGTGTGAAAAACTATCGTGCTGCCGAGACGTTTTACCGCCTGCATCTCGATCAAGCCAAGGAGTTGCGCAGCACTCGGGGGCTGATCGACTCTTACAGCGGGCTGATCGATGCCTCCTACGGCGGACACCGCTACGCGCAGACCGAAAAGCTGTGCGTCGAAGTCACCAGGAACGAACACATCCTGGCATCGCTGCAAGCATTGGAAGCCGACCGCGAGAAGGCCGCCGACAAGGAACGCAAGGAACTGAAGAGTTTCATCTCGCGCGTGCTAAAGGTGCAGATCATGGCTGTGGCCCGGCAGGGAGACGCCGACCGCGCCGTCGAGTTGATCGACAATCTCTTGAAGGATCAAAACGACGGCTGGCTGGCCCTGGACCTGAAGGGACTCGTCTACCGCCTCGCCGACAAGAACAAAGAGGCGCTCAAAGTCTACGAAGAAGAAATTCAGCGCATCAAAGATGATAACGATCTGAAAAAGAAGGATCAACAAGAGTTGCTCGAAGACGTTCGCTATTCGCTCAGCGGCGTGTACATCGAATTGAAACAGATCGACAAAGCGGCCGAGCAATTGAAGGCGCTGTTGGAAAAGCATCCCGACAATACGACGTACAACAACGATCTCGGCTACATCTGGGCGGACCACGACCTGAACTTGGCCGAGGCCGAGAAGTTGATCCGCAAGGCTATCGACGACGACCGCAAACAGCGTCAGAAGGCCGACCCCGACGCCAAGCCCGGCGCGATCAAGGATCGCGGTGCCTATCTCGATAGCCTGGGTTGGGTGCTGTACAAGCAGAAGAAATACGCCGATGCCAAGGTTCAACTCCAAGAGGCCGTGCGCCAAACCGTTGAGGAGGACGAGGAAGAATCGATTGAGATTTACGATCATCTCGGCGACGTGCTGTTGGCGTTGAACCAGAAAAAGGAAGCCGTGGCCGCCTGGAAAAAAGGCGTCGAAGTGGCCGGCGACAGCAAGCGCGAACGCAAACGCAAGGAAGAAGTGGAAAAGAAAATCGCCGCCAACCAGTAGACAAAAGTTGTTTTAGCGAGCGGGGGCGTTAGCCTCCTGATGAACGAAATATCAGGGGGCTAACGCCCCCCGCTCGCCCTTTTTCCCTCACCACGGATGCCCTCGCTCGCCTTCGTTGCTTTGGAGTTGCTTTCGATGAGTTTCCAGCCTTTGGCTCAACGGTTCGCCGAGTACGGATCTCAGCTTCGCTTCGAGCAGCTGCCTCAAACCACCGTCCACGAAGTCAAACGTCGCTTCCTCGATTCAATTGCCACCGCCGTCGGCGCGATGGACGCCGAAGCCTATGCCATCGCGCGCAAGTGTGCGTTGCGGGTTCGCGGCGAGCCGGGTGCGCACCTGTTCGGCGGCGGCTCGAGCAGCGTGGAGTGGGCCGCGTTCGTCAACGGGTTGCTCATTCGCTATCTCGATTTCAACGACACCTACTTGTCGTTGGAACCGGCTCATCCCAGCGACAATATCGCTGCCGTGTTGGCCGTGGGCGATGCGGTGAAGGCCAACGGCCCCGCGCTGATCGCGGCGACCGTGTTGGCTTACGAGATCCAGTGCCGGCTATGCGATGCGGCCAGTCTCCGCAAGCACGGTTTCGATCACGTCACCTACGGCGCGCTGTCTTCGTGCGCCGCCGCCTGCAAGTTGCTCGGTCTCGATGCAACCAAGACGACGCACGCCTTGGGAATGGCCGGGGTGTGCAACACGGCGCTGCGGCAGACGCGAGCCGGTGAATTGAGCATGTGGAAGGGCTGCGCCTTCGCCAACGCTGCCCGGAACGGCATCTTCGCCGCCTTGCTTGCCGCCGAGGGGATGACCGGCCCGGCCCCCATCTTCGAGGGCGAACTAGGGATGATGAAACTGCTGACCGGCCCGTTCGACTCGCCTCCGCTCGGCGACGGTTCGACGCTGCCGTTTATGATCGAGCAAACCTATATCAAATTTTGGCCCGCCGAGTATCACTCGCAGAGCGCAATCGACGCCGCCTTGCAGCTGAGAGCGGAAATTGGCGATCCGCAAAAGATTCAATCCGTTGACATTCACACCTTCAACGCCGCCGTGGACATCATCGGCAAAGATCCGGAGAAATGGCGGCCGCGCACGCGCGAAACCGCCGATCACAGTCTGCCCTACTGCACCGCCGTCGCCCTCATGGACGGTCGAGTCACCGATGCCCAGTTTGCGGAATCGCGCTTCACCGATCTGACCTTGCTCGCTTTGGTCGCCAAGATCAAGCTCCACCGCGACGCCGCCTTGAACGAACGCTATCCGCGCGGCATCCCCAACCGGCTTGTGGTTCATCTCAACGATGGCCGGACCCTGGTGCGCGAAGTCGAGTTCCCGCGCGGCCATGCCGGCAATCCGATGTCCGACGCCGAAGTGGAAGCGAAGTTCCGCGCCGCGGTCGAACCCCGCTACGGCAGGGAGCGCGCCGATCGCATCGCGGCGGCGTGCTGGGAGTTGGAACGACTGCCGGAGACGAGCGCGTTGATTCGATTGCTCGATTGACGTTCGCGCTGCTTCTCCTCACCCCCGTCCTCAGGGAAGAGGGGGCAGCGCTCCTATCGGACTCTCCCCTGAGTACAGGGGGAGGGGAGGATCGCCGTACGGTTAATCGCGTTGTCCCGCCAGGGCCGGCAGCGGCGACCACTGATACGGCCCCGGGACTTCCCATACCTGGAGGGCCACCTTTTCTCGGCGGCGCTTGACGTTCTCGGTATGAACGATCTTGGCCGCTTTCTGCTTCAAAACGTGTTCGACGGCTGCTTGCAGAGACACCAGACGCGGATGGCGGTTACTGGATTCCTCCATCACCACATAAAAACAGTTCGGCTTCGAGGAGGGCAGATCGCGCCGGCCTTCGACGAAGACGCGACCCGCGTAGAAGTAGGTCCAACAATAGGGATCTTCGATGTAGTCGCCGGGTTCGGTGTGTTGGGCCAACCAGCGTCCCAGCGACCGAAACCCAGCCCGTTCGCCGTGCAGTCGATCCAACGTGCGCGGCAGCGGGACGACGACCGTGAACAGCAACAATCCAAACGACCAGTTCCGCCCCCGCGTCCATCCGCTATCGGCCAAGCGAGGCCACACTCGCGCTGCCCCGAGCGCGAGCTTGTCGCCCAGCACCACCGTCCCTGCGACCGTCCAGTAGACGCCGAACAGAAGGATAATCAACAAGTGGCGATCCGAAATATATCCCATTTTCTCGGCCATGCGCAGCAGCAAGGCCGATAGGACCACGCATACCAACGAACCGACCCAGACGCCGGGCACGCTACCGAATCGATCGCGCCGCCACCAAAGCCCCAGCAGCGCTGGCAGCCAGGCGACGTAGAAGAAGCCTTTGCTCGCTTCCAGACAGAATGCCTTGAGCGCCCATTGCCATCGAGCGGCGGGCGAAAGTGCCGGCCCGCCGCCAACATCGACGATGTCCTTGGCGAGAATCTCGAACGTGCGGTCTCCCGGCCCCATGAAGACGGCGAACAGCGAGGAAGCCTGCGCGGCGGCGGAAGTCTTGTCGTCGTTTGTCCGAGGCTGAGGGCGCAGACGCTTTTCCCAGTCGGCGTCCGGGCGCTGGTGGTTCATCATCAGATTGGGTGTGTTTTTAACGGTCAGTCCGCGAATGACGATCATGTACGGCGACACGACGATCAGTGCCGTCGCCGACAACGCGCTTCCCTGGAGGAAAACGCCCCTCCACGATTGCCTCCAGCCTCGCCGCAGTTGCATGGCCAACAATACCAGCCCCGCGGAGGCGACGAGCAGCGCGCCTTCCGGCCGCGTCCAATAGGCCAAGCCTCCGGCCAATCCCGCCAGGGCGAACAGCAGCCACGAACGGCTGCGCAGCGCGGCGCTCGCCAGCCACAACGTCGAACAGGCGAACAGCAAAAACAAGGGGTCCGACAAGCCGTCGCCCAGGATCTTACCACTGGTTGGCAAGCACTGAAACAGCAAGCAAGCCCAGAATGCAATCCGACGATCGAATAGTTCCCGTCCCAGATAGAACATGGGCACAATCAAGAACAAGCTGGAGAGGGCGCTGACCAGTTGGGCGCTGATTTGCCAGGTGCGCGGCAAATCGTCGGGGAGGAACTGCCTGACCGGCAGTGACATGGCAAGCACGGCCAACGGATAGCCCGGATGCTGGGGCGAGGACGGCATCACCCGTAGCCAAGGCCCATGCTCCAGCTGCCAGGCGATGCGGACGTAGCTGATGCTGTCGCGTGAAGCAACTTCGGTATGAGTCAACTGCCAGGCGCGCACGCTAATAACCAGCACGGCCAACAGTGTCAGACAGCGCAAGTCCGCCCGCCGTGCGGTGGCTGCCGATTCGGTTGCCGTCTCCGCCGTGGATTCGGCAACGAGAGGTCGTGGTTCGTCCATGAGCGCCTCCATTGGAACTGATTTCCGGCATTTTTCTACTGTCGAGCAAGAAGTGCGACGATGGTAGATGCTTTGCGCCAAAGCGTCAAGGCGGGACTCGACGACGGCCCGTCCGGCGGAAAAAAAATGGGGGTGTCAAGATTAAATCTTCGTCGGCATTGTTGACGCCTCTGCGCTAACCCCTCATACTCAAAAATCGAAAGGGAAATACCTGGGTTGACAACGACGTGTCGTCTTCTCGGTGGTTGTGCGACTGCTTCGCCCTTATCCGCAAACTCTCCGAGGTTTGTCATGTTGTCACTTTCTCGCATCCTAAAAATCTCCTATCTTCTCCTCTTGGGCGGCGTCGTTCTGGCGATGTCGAAACCGGCTCCCGTTCGGGCACAGCGGGCGCAAATGGCTCCTCAGCTGCCCAATCCGATGTTCATGCAATCGGTGATGATGGCCAGACAGCAGATTATGATGGCCAGTTCTGGCGGCGGCATGATGGGCATGGGCGGCATGATGGGTATGCGCGGAGGCATGGGCGGCGGCATGATGGGCATGGGCGGCTTTTCAGGCAAAAAAGCTCTGTAAAGCCGCCTGCATGTTACTTGCGATCCCGATAGTTAATATTTCGTTAGGTAGCGCACACGTTCTTGACGAACTGTTTTCGCGCACCCATACTAACTTGGATTGTTGGAAATCGCCGGAGAGAGTAACATCCACCGGCGTTCCCAACCCCACCTAGATTCGGCTCCGATGCCGGAACGACGAAAGATCGCGGAAAATAAGAGCGGAACGACCGCTCGCGTTTTCGGTTCTCTCCTTCTTCGAGGGTCTCGTAATGGTTCCTTTTCATCGCTTCCTCAAGATCTCTTACGTTGCGGTTCTCGCCGCAACCGTCGTGCTATTGTCTCGACCTGCTCTCGTTCGGGCTCAGCGAGCCAGCATCGCTCCTCAGCTGCCCAATCCCATGTTCATGCAGGCCGTGTCGATGGCCCAGCAGCAGATTATGATGGCCAGTTCCGGTGGCGGCATGATGGGCGGCGGCATGATGGGCGGCGGCATGATGGGCATGCGCGGCGGCATGATGGGCATGGGCGGCGGCATGATGGGCGGCATGATGGGCATGAGCGGCGGTATGATGGGCATGAGCGGCGGTATGATGGGCATGGGGGGCGGCATGATGGGCATGCGCGGTGGCATGATGGGCATGGGCGGCGGCATGATGGGCATGGGCGGTGGCATGATGGGCATGGGTGGTATGGGCATGGGTGGAATGGGCATGGGTGGAATGGG
>JAKBCS010000162.1 GCA_021807595.1 Planctomycetota bacterium
CAAGGAAAACGTCATCCTCGGCCACTTGGTCCCGGCTGGAACCGGCTTCCGCACCCATCAAGAGGCGGAAGTACGTCTCAACGCGCCGCCGCTGCGCATGGGTACAGACCACGAAGAGAGCGGCGATGGGTTGGGGGAAGTGGATGAACCGCAAATCGTCGGAGCGGCGGAGTAAGTTTCTGTCTTGAAGCTCCCCCCTCTCCCCTGTACTCAGGGGAGAGGGGCTTTTCGGATCGCTTCTTACTCGCTCTGTTGACGTGTCACCACATCCCAGGCTTCCTCTTTCTTATGGATGGCTCCATCGAGCTGGGCCTCTCGGACGGCATCTAAAAGTTTCTTGAAGTTTGGCCCCGGTCTGTGGCCGGCTTGGATGAGGTCGTCGCCGGTAAGCAGCGGAGGGGGATCGAGTTCCTCGCGGCTCCACCGTGCCAGCAGTTCTTCGCAATAGGCAACGTGATTCGTGTCTCGATCCGAAGCCAAGGCGTCGGCCCGATGCAGTTGCAACAATTCGTGGATGCCCGGATGGATCAACAGCGCTTTCAACTTGCTCGGTCGCATTTGCCGGGCGTCGCTGAGGATCTGATGCTTCTCCACCAGCCATTCGATGCGTTTTTGCTCGTCGTTGGATAGTTTGAGTCGTTCGGCGATCTCCCCCGCCATGCGCCGGCCGACGTGTTCGTGGCCGTGGAAGGTGTAGCGATCCGGCGTCCGCCCCACCGTGCGCGGCTTGCCGACATCGTGCAACAGAGCCGCCATCGCCAAAGAAAACGATACTTCCCCTCCGAGAAGATCGAGAACGCGCAAGACGTGTTCCCACAGATCCACAACGCCTTCGCCGACATCCGGACCGGGGCGTCCCGGAGGCGGCAGCGCCGGACTATCGGGGCGAGGCAATCCCTGCGGCAAACCGCGCATCGGCAACAATTCCGGCAATATCGCCTCCGCTAATCCCAAATCTACGAAGGTTCTCATGCCCCGCGCACGCGTGGCATCGACGAGCAGTTTCCGCAGTTCCTCGGCGATGCGCTCGGCGCTGACGACGCCGATCCGCGAGGCCATGGCGCGCATCGCGTCCACCGTGCCCGGTTCGATCTCCAAATCGAAATGCGTGGCCTGACGCACACCGCGCAACATGCGCAGCTTGTCCTCCTCGAAGCGCTGCACCGGGTCGCCGATGGCGCGCAGACGCTTGGCACGCAGATCGTCTTGTCCGCCGACGAAGTCGATCAGGCGATTTTCCAGAGGATCGAAGAACATGCCGTTGATGGTGAAATCGCGGCGCAGGGCGTCCTCGCGGGCCGACGAGAACACGACGGCATCGGGTCGCCTTCCATCGCTGTAAGAGACATCGGATCGAAACGTGGCGACTTGTACTTTGAGAAGGCCCTCCGGCGCGCGCGGCCCCAGCACCTCGACGACGCCGAAGCTCATGCCGACGGCGAAAGTGCGACGAAACATTCGGCGCACCTCCTCCGGAAGCGCCGAGGTGGCGACATCGTAGTCTTTCGGAATGATGCCGAGCAGCTCATCGCGGACGCAACCGCCCGCCCACAGCGCTTCGTACCCCGCATCGCGCAGACGACGAACCACGTCGAGGGCGAAATCGCGTTCGGTCAGCGGGACGCTCATGCGGATCTTCCTCAATGTTCAGCCGCGCCGCGAAGGGCGGGGGAGAACTCCGCGTTCCCCTTGGGGCGCGGCTAACCCGGCGTTTCCTTGACCCAGATCAGCAGAACATTGCGACCGTAACGGCGTTCGTCCCAAGTTGGGCGGGCGGGCAGTTTATCCAGCGTCGCCTTGCTCTCGGCTTGCACTACAATCACCGAACCCGGTCGCACTCGTTCTTGCAGCTGTGCGATCGCGCTCAACAACTCGTCGAGTCGTTGTTCGTAATCTCGAAAGGGAGGACTGAGGAAGAGGGTCACGGGTTCGTCCGGCGCTTGCCAGCGCTCGATCCAACGGTAGACATCGATACGGGCGATGCGGGCCAATTCGCCGAGATCGAACTCGTCGATGTGTCGTTCGAGGTCGGCAATCAGCCGAAAATCGCGTTCGATGAAGAGAACCGAAGAAGCGCCGCGGCTGATCGCTTCGAGTCCGATGACTCCGGTTCCGGCGAAGATGTCGATGAAGGGACGCTCCGGCACGGCGTTGCCGAGGATGCTGAACAGCGCTTCGCGCACCCGCTGCGGCGTCGGGCGCAAGTTGGCATTGACGGTGCAGGTCAACTTGCGTCCGCGCAGCGAGCCGGCCACAATTCTTATCTGAGTTCGCATGAATCGTCTCGTTCCTTGGATAATCCGCTTACCACAAGGAAAGCACATCGTTGGCCGCGCGGCAAGGGCGAGCCGTCGGCTCGATCAAGTATCCACCCCCGCTTCGCCGGTTTGAATGCGTTTCTCGTGTTCGGCTTCATAAATATCGGCAGACGTAGAGCCGGTCGCGCCGGAGAGCTTTTGCATTCTCGGCCGGAAAAACAATAAAAACACGGTAAGAGACGCCAAGACTCCGATACTTGGGATCAGCCAGAAATGATACCAATCGACCACCTTGACGGACTTCCCAACGGAGTCGATCGATTCGGACGTATACATTCCGGCGAGCTTGCCCGCGAGTAGATTGCCCAACCACATGCCGACGCCGTAGGTCAAGAAGCTGAACAAGGCTTGTCCGCTCGCGCGAATGTCGCGCGGAGCTTCGTTATCGACGTGAATGAATCCAGCGGCGAAGAAGAAGTCGAAGCAAAATCCGTGCAGTGCCACGCCCATTATCACGAAGACGAAAGACAAGCCCTCCGCCCCTCCCTGCGAGAACAGCGCGTAACGAACGCCCCAGCTCAACATACCCAGCGCGAGAACCCACTTCATGCCGAAACGCCACAAAAAGAAAGGCAACAATGGCAAAAAGATCAACTCGCAAACCTGTCCAATCAACATCGTGGAACCAAGACGTTTGACGCCGGCCGCCTGCTGTAAATAATCGCCCGTGTTGGTGTAATAAAAAGCCAACACGATGGTGATGACGAAGGAGACGAAGAAAAAGACGGCGAAAGAGAAATCCTTAAATAGCCCCACGGCCTTGAGGAAGGGAATTGCGTCGCCTGCTTTCGCGGTCGGAGGGGTATGCGGCAACAAAAGGCTATAGAAGCCGAGGGCCGCCGATAAACCCGCCGCCAACAACAACGGTCCATTACTGCTCGCCGCCGTTTGTTCGCCGGACGAGAATAAAATGTCGATCAAAAAGCCCACTGCGATCCAGCCCAAGGTTCCGAGAACGCGGATGCTAGGGAAATCGCGGGTGGCATCGGGAATGTGGCGAAAGGCGATGGAATTGGACAAAGCGAGCGTCGGATTGTAGAGCAAGGAATAGGCCAACGAAACGCCGAACAGCATCCAGTATTCGCTCGGCGATTGAATCTGAGCCATCCAATACAACAGCCCCGCCCCTCCAAGGTGGAGTACCGCCATCATCCTTTCGCTGGCGAAGAAGCGGTCGGCGACATATCCCGCGAACAAAGTCGAAAGAATGGCCCCCAGCGCCACGTTCCCGACCAGCGATCCGGCCTGCTCGTCCGTGAACCCCTTGCCTTTGAGATAGGGATAAAAAACGACGAACCACGATCCCCAGATGGCGAATTCCAGAAACATCATCACCGACAGATTCAAGCGCGGTCCGAGTGCCAGCGGCGGCGCTTGGGATGCGGCGGCAGTGCCCGCGTGTGCCATATCGAACTCCTCGCAGCGGCGTTGTTGGGGCCGACGTTGACTTCGTGCCCCACAGGGTAGGTAAGCGGCGTCTTAGCGGCATTCAACGAAAAACCCTGCCGCGCGGCCAGAGGGTTCCCGCTTCGTCGGCGGAGATGGGTTGATTGCGTATTCCATCCCGCGCAAGATCCGGCGGATGGGAAGAGCCAACGGAGTCTGGGAAGGGCAGTCGAAGCAGCACTCTCGTTCCCACACCCGACGGCATGGGAACGAGACGCGATGAAAAACTCGACGGGATTAGCGCTTCGAGAATTGGAAACTCTTGCGAGCGCCTTTGCGTCCGTATTTCTTGCGCTCTTTCATGCGGCTATCGCGGGTGAGATAGTGCGAATCGCGCAGCTTCTTGGCCATCCCACCGGATTCGGTCTGGCCATCGGCGTCAGCGGCCGGCGTGGTATTGAGACCGAACATCTGTTTGAGAGCGCGGGCGAGTCCTTGACAGACCGCCCCCGCTTGGCCGGTAATGCCTCCGCCCTGCACCTTGACAGACACGTCGAGGCGTGCGCGCATCTCGGTGAGTTCGAGCGGGCCGGTGACGGCGTTTTGGTCTTTGGCCTCGGTGAAATAAACGTCCACCGGGCGGCCGTTGATGACAATTTGACCGTTGCCCTCGCTCAAGCGAACGCGAGCCACCGACGTTTTGCGCCGGCCGGTACCGAGATAATAAGTCTTCTTGGTTTTCGTGTCGGCCACGATCGTTCTCCGAATCAGGGAACCAGCTTAAATTCCACGGGTTGCTGCGCCTGGTGCGGGTGCGACGAACCGGCGTAGATCTTCAGTTTGGTCATTTGCTGCCGGCCGAGCTTGTTGCGCGGCACCATGCGCTTCACGGCTTCTTCCAAGATGCGTTCGGGGTGATTCTTCATCACATCGCGAGCCAGCACGGTCTTGAGTCCGCCCGGATAGCGCGTGTACCACGAATAGGTCTTGGTTTGCAGCTTCTTGCCGGTGAAGCGGATCTTCTCGACATTGATGACAATGACGAACTCGCCGGTGTCGATGTGCGGCGTGTATTCGGGACGATGTTTGCCTCGTAAAATGTTGGCAATCTGAACGGCCAGGCGGCCCACCACCTGATCCGCCGCATCGATCACCAACCAACGCCGCGAGATCGTTTCCGGCTTGGCCATGTATGTGGACATCTTCGTTCTTCCATCTCGTTCAAAACGCGGGAATCGAAAAGGTTATCATAAGCGCGAGGGCAGTGCCGTCAAGATCATGGTGCCGGGAAACGCTCCTGGCCCGGATGGTCTTTAATGTTCCACCGCTGAAACCGACACCATGTCGGTCAGCCGCGGGACGGCGGATTGCACCGCCCGTTTGAGCGGGTCGGGATTGATGCCGATGCCCAAGGTTAGCGCGCCGCACAGACCGACCGCCGCCAAAGTTGGCCACGAACGCTTACCTTCGGCAGCGGCGGCGAGGGGCGAGGGATCGCGTAGATACATCACGGCGGCGATGCGGAGATAGTACCATCCGCCGATAGCCGCGTTCAAGGCGGCCAGTAGTGCGAGACCGACGAACAACGTCCGTTGATCGGGCGGCCAAAACGTCGTTTCTTGGGAAGGGGGCACATCCAGCGCGCCGGCGAAGAGCAGGAATTTGCCCATAAAACCTGCCGTAAAGGGTATGCCGATCAGGCTGAACAAGAACAGGACCATAATCAAGGCCAAACCCGGTCGGGTTTTGCTGAGTCCAGCGAGGTCGTCCACCGTCTCGGCTTTTTGTCCGCTCGAACTCAGATATTGCAGGACGCCGAACGCTCCCAACGTCATCGCCCCGTAGGTAACCAGATAAAAGAACACGGCATCGACGCCGTCCACTGGCGCATCGAACGCATCGAGTAAGCGCGGGGCGGCGGCCAAACCGATGAGCATGTATCCGGCGTGGGCCACGCTGGAGTAGGCTAAGAGTCGGCGGAGGTTGTCTTGCAACAAGCCGAGGAGATTGCCCAGCGTCATCGTCACGGCGGCGACGATCCACAGCAAGATCGGCAGCTGTTCGCGAAGGATGGGGCGAGAGAGAGTGGCCGTGAAGACTTCGTGCGATAAGTTGGGCAGGACGAAGCCCAGGACGCGAACGAGCGCGGCGAAGCCGGCCACCTTGGGCACAAAGGCCAAGACGGCGGCATTGGCCGTCGTGGTACCCTGATATACGTCGGGGGCATAAAAGTGAAACGGCACGGCGGTCAAACGGAAGCCGAGGCCGGCCACCACCATGACCAGCGCCACCATGCCCATGCCCATAAGCGGCGAAGGCACGGTCGGCTCGGTCGCCGCGCTGAGATCGCTGGCACGGCGGAAGGCGTCGGCCAGGCCAGGTAGATTCGTGGTCCCGGCCATACCGTATAGATAGCTGAAACCGAACAACGTCAACGCCGACGAGAAGATGCTGAGCAAGAAGTACTTCATCGCCGCCTCTTGCCCCGCCGCGTCGAGTCCGTCGTTGGGGGTGGAACTTTTGCCCAAGTAGAGGATTAAATAGGTCGGTATGCTCGTTAATTCCAGGGCGAGGAACAGCGTCACCAGTTCGTTCGCCGCCGCGCACAGCCCCATGCCGGCGACCATGAGCAAAAGGCAAGCATGATATTCGGCGGCGCGATTCTCCGGCATCGAGTCCCAACAGAGCAAAACGAGTAAGAGGCCTCCGGCCAAAGACACGCCGCGCAACAGCAGTGCCAACCGATCGAGCATCACGGGGCTTGCGTAGCGCGAGGCGTCGGCGACACTGGCCGACTCGTAGTGAGGCAGCGGATTGAACGACAGAGCCAACGCGGCCATTGCCAAAGAGACGAGCGCGACGCCCCCCCACAAGTGGCGGTTCGCGCGCCAGGTTCCACCGAGAAACAGGACGCAAGCGGCCGCGCCCAGAAGCATCTCCGGGACGAGATAGGGAAGGTAGCCGGTCAGGGCCGTGACGAGATTGGGATTCACGTTACTTCTTCTCCGTGGCCGTCGCGGCCTGTCGAATATCGCGTGGAGGAACGGGCGATTGTTCCGCGGCGGCCCGCCGGCGGGCGGCGTCGGCGATGCCGGCCAAGACGCGGATTTCCGGACTCACCGCTTTGAAGAACGGTTTAGGGTAGACACCGAGCGCCAGGCAAAGCACGGCGAGGGGCACCAGGGTTGCTAATTCGCGGCCGTTCAAATCGCCGATGACGCCGTGCCCCTCGCGATGCGGTTCCTTGAGTGGGCCAAAAAAGATCTGGCGAACCATCGTCAGCATGTACCAGGCTCCGAGAACGACGCCGACCGCGCTGAGTCCGGCCAACAGCGTTCCGCGCACCTGCGTGCCGGTGAAGTCGTACATCCCCGATATCACCAGCCATTCGCCGAGGAAGCCGTTCAACCCCGGCAGACCGACGCTCGACATGGTGATGAACACCATGAAGACGGCCATCAAGTGCAGGCGCGAACCCATGCCGCCGTAGTCGGCCATCTTCCGCGTGTGATAGCGCTCGTACAACATACCGACCAACAAGAACAATGCGCCGGTCGAGAGGCCGTGGTTAATCATCTGCATCAGGCTGCCCGTCATGCCGACTTCGTTGAGTGCGAACAACCCCAACATGCAATAGCCGAGATGGCTGACGCTGGAGTAGGCAACCAGTTTTTTCACGTCGTCCTGCGCCAGGGCGCAGAACGCTCCGTACAAGATGCCGACGACGGCCAACCCGCCGAGCAGCGGCGCGCCGATGCGCAGACTGGCATCGGGAGCCAACGGTACGCACAGGCGCAGAAAGCCGTAAGTACCGAGCTTGAGCAGAACGCCGGCCAGGAGAACGCTGCCGGCCGTTGGCGCTTCAACGTGGGCCAACGGCAGCCAAGTATGCACCGGAACCATCGGCACCTTGACCGCGAAGCCGCACATCATCGCCAGAAACACCCACATCTGCACGCGATGCCACGAGTCGAGCCGCTCGCGTCGTTCCTTCAGGAGATGCGGTTCGAAATCGGGCGGAGCCTGTTCCAATTCCTGAATGTCCTTGGGTAATTTGTCATTTAACGCATCTACTTTCGCGATTAACTCTGGAATGGCGAACGTCAAGAGCGGCGTTCGCGTGGGATCGCGTTGACTCTCGATTTGCGGCAGCGTCAGGGCGAGGGAGACGATCCCCAACAGGGTGACGAGGCTTCCGGTCAGCGTGTAAATGAAAAACTTGCGCGCCGCGTATTGGCGTTGAGGTCCGCCCCAGATACCGATGAGGAAGAACAGAGGCACGAGCGTCAACTCGAAGAAGGCGTAAAATAAGATGATGTCGAACGATGCGAACACGCCTGTCATGCCCAATTGCAAGACGAACAGCCAAGCGTGAAATTCGTTGACGCGCTCGGTAATGGCCGTCCACGACACCAACACGCTCGACACCATTAACAGCGCCGTCAACAAAATCAGCCACACGTTCAGTCCGTCGATGCCGACGTAGAATTGAATGGCGCTATCGACCGTGCCGTTGGCCGTCGTATGCAGTGGAAGCAGATTTGTTCGCGTCGAGAACCGGATCCATTCGTCGGGGAACGTCGAGGGCGATTTAGCGTCGGTCGATGTTTGATCGAGGCGTGCCGCAGCGAACTGGACGGAGAGGATTGTGGCCAACAAAAGGCTGGCGAGCGCGCTTCCCAGACTGAGCCAACGCACGGCGGCAGCGCGGCCGGAACCCAGCAACGCCGACGCGACCGCCGTCCCAAGCGGCAGCGCCAACAACAAAAGGAATAATCCCGACATGATAATCCCAATCTACGAGGTCAAGATCGATCGTTGCCGCGCGTCGTCGATTTACAATTTCAGTAGCAGCGCGATTAAAAACACCGTCATTCCCAATACCATCGCCAGCGCGTAAAATTGTACCAAGCCGTTCTGTACCGGACGCGCCAGGAAACCCAACCAGCGCAGCATATATCCCGTGAGATCGACCAATCCGTCCAACACGTTCAAATCGAAGATGCGCGCGAACGTCGTGAAACCGGCCAAGGGCTTAAGTACGAACAATTCGTACAGTTCATCGATATGGAATTTATTGAGTGAAAGCTGATAGAAACCTTTTGCGGCATCGGCCAGACGACCCGGCAGTTCCGGTTGTCGAACGTACATCCAATATGCCACACCGATGCCGCCCAAACCGACGAGTGTGCTGAGCAGCATCATCGACCAGTTAAGCGACTCCGTTTCCGGCGGTGGAAACCCCGGCGTATGGGCGACGAAATGCTCGAACAGCCCAGTCGGCCCCAGGGCCGCGCCGATTCCCAATGCGAAGACGGATAAGATCATCAAAGGAACGGTCATCACCGGAGGCGACTCGAGACGCGGCGTCTCGCCGTGGCCATCGCGGTCGGAGTGGCCACCGTGTTCCCCGTGACCGTGATGATGCTCGAACGCCTCGTGCGGTATGCGCACTTCGCCCCAGAAGGTTAAGAAATAGGCGCGGAAAGTATAAAACGCCGTCAATCCGGCCGTGGCAAGCCCCGCGAACCACAGTACGAGATACCATGCGGCGTAGTGGTCGGCGCGATGGCCGGCGGTCCAAGCTGCGTCCAATATCGCATCTTTGCTCCAGAAGCCGGACAGCAGAGGGAAGCCCGCCAAAGTGAACGCCCCGCAGAGGAACGTCCAGTGCGTGTGGGGCAACACTTTTCGCAGTCCGCTGAAACGGCGCATGTCGATGACATGGCCCATCGCGTGCATGACGCTGCCGGCGCTGAGAAACAAGAGCGCCTTGAAAAAGGCGTGGGTGAACAGATGGAACATCGCGGCTACGACGGCGAAGGTCACGAAAGCCTTGCCCGCCGAGGCCACTCCGCTGCCCAGCGCCACGAACATATAACCGAGTTGGCTCAACGTCGAATACGCCAACACGCGCTTGAGATCGTTCTGCGTTAGGGCGATGAGCGCCGCCAAAACCATGGTGATCGCGCCGAGAGTCGCCACCACGACTTGCGCATTCGGCGCGAGCATGAACAGCGGCGTACAGCGTGCCACGAGATACACGCCGGCCGTCACCATCGTCGCCGCGTGAATGAGGGCCGAAACCGGCGTCGGGCCTTCCATCGCGTCCGGCAACCAGACGTGTAGTGGGAACTGCGCCGATTTACCGACCGCGCCGCACATCAGCAGCAGACACGCCGTCGTCAGCAAGCCGTAATCGAGTGTCTTCGCCTCTTCCGCCGCCTTTACGGATTGGAAAATGTTTTGATAATCCAAGTGATGGCCGAAACTCGACCACAGTAACAGTATGCCGAGGAACAAGCCCACGTCGCCGATGCGCGTGACGAGGAACGCCTTGCGCGCAGCCGCCGCGGCCGCCGGTTTGGCGAACCAGAATCCGATCAATAAATAGCTGCTGAGTCCGACGCCTTCCCAACCGAGATATAGCAGAGCGAAATTGTCGGCGAGAACGAGCGTGGTCATCATAAACACGAACAGCGACACCTCGGCGAAGAAGCGCGCATAGCCTTCGTCGCCGCGCATGTAACCGGCGGAATAGACGGCGATGAGCGTACCGATGAACGTGACCATGAGGGCCATCGTGGTGCTGAGGGCGTCGGCGTTGAGCGCGATGCCAACATCGACTCCGTGCCCCGTCCCGGCTTCGCCGACTTTGAACCACTCGTAATAGACGGCGGTTTTATGGGGGTGCGGGTCCGGAGCCGCTTCGCCTTCCGCCGCGCCGCCGTGATGCGCGGAGACGAAGTGAGACACTCCATCGTGAACCGAATGGAAGGCCATGAAGGCGACAACGCACGCGCCGGCGGTGGCCAGGATGCACGGCCAATGGCTGTGGCGGCGCAACCAACGCGGGCCGAACGAGGCGATGAAGACGGCGGCCGTCAGCGGGAGAGCCGGGATTAGCCACAAAAAAGATCGCACGTCAGACATGACTCTCCTCGGCACGGTGTTCGGGTTCGTGTCCGGCGGGCGTCAGATGCGGATAGACGGGCAGACGCGGCGACGGCGGCAACGGCTCCAGGTCTTCGGTCGCCTCTTCGCCCGCTTCGCGCAGCTCCTGCCATTTGCTCGCGTCCAGCGAATGTCGCCGGCGATAGAGCATCAAGATCAACGCCAAGGCGATGGCCGCTTCGCACGCCGCCACCGTTACGATGAACAGGACAAACGCCTGCCCTTGCAAGTTGCCGCGATAGCGCGCGAACGCCGCTAGATTGATCGCCACGCCCTGCAACATCATTTCCACACAGAGAAACATGACGATGAGATTGCGGCGCGCCAGGAAGCCGATTAGTCCCAAAACGAATAGGACGGCACCGACCATCAGATAGTGGTACAACGGCAATGCGGTCATGAACTCCTCACTCTACGAACGGCGGAAGGCGATGGCGATGGCTCCCACGGTGGCTACCAACAAAAGGCTGCCACCTAACTCGACCGGCAGAAGAAAATCGGTGAACAGCGAACGACCGAGGTAAGCGGCGTTGTCGGCGGGCATGCGCGGCAGACCGGCGGCATCGCGGCGAACGCGCTCGAACTCTCGAACCGGCGGCGCGCCGCTCAGGTCGGACAGCGGGGTCTCCGTCGCCGTCGGCAGCCAAGCGAGGCGATGCCGCGCGATCTCGCCCAGAGCGATCAACTCGCCCAGACGCGCCCGCGACACTTCCACCGCCTTGGGGTCGAGAGGATCGATGGTAGACCACGCGATGGCCACCTGGGCACTCTGTTGTCGCAGGTCTTTCCAATCCCCTCGGGACTCGAATAGACCGCTAAACTGTTTGAATAGTTCGTCGTCCTCCCAGCCCTTGCCGATTTTTTCGTCCATCGCCGTGCGGTTGCTCAGCGCCGCCACTTCGCGCGTCCTCTCGATAAGTCGATCGACCCCCCGCCTATTTTCTTGAAGTTTCTGGGAATAGTTCACCAAGACGAAAAACAGCGTTCCCAGGAGTAGAAATCCCGTCAGCGTCGCCAAACCCGGCTCGCGGGAGCGGTCGTCGGCATCGGACATCCCCCTCGGTTGAGCCAACATAATGACAAACAGGAACGTCACAATAATAGCGCCGGCATAAATAATGATGGTTGCCGCCATTAGGAATGGAGCGGCCAACAACAAAAACAGGCCACAAGTGCTTAATACCACCAACGCGAAAGCCAGCGCGGCGCGGGCTGGGTTATGCTGAGTCACCAACAAGACGCCGGAGACGATGCCGAGGAGCGAGAACGACCAAAAGAGGATCGATTCCGGCGACACTCCGCTGCCGAGCATTGGAAGGACACCCCCCAACACCAGCGCGATCATCGACAATCCCGCGCTCCACCACCGCGGAAACGTCTTGGGACGGGGCAGAAGAAAGTAAACGGCCGCGCCTCCGAGCAAGAGAGGCAGCGCAATCGGCCAAAGCTCGGCGGATGTTGGCACGGCACTGAAAAGACAATACAACATGGCACTTTCTTTCCGGCGAGCCGGGAGGCGTAAGCCGCCCGATTGCGCTTCGACTTCGGGGGCTAACGCCCCCGCTTTGACGGTTTCGATTTAGCTCTGGGCACTCGACGACGAAGCCAACCCCGTATCCGCAGGCAATTCTGAGGCGACGCCGAGCCTACCGGCGCG
>JAKBCS010000163.1 GCA_021807595.1 Planctomycetota bacterium
CGCTCGGCGGCGTCTCGGCGACCGGCTCAACCGGCTGGGCTTGCTCCTCCGGTTCTTCGCGCGCCACTTGAGCGAGCGAGGCGATTTTGTCGCCTTCGTTGAGGTTCATAATGCGTACGCCTTGGGTATTACGGCCCACGACGCGGATTTCGCGGACGTGGGTGCGGTTGACCATGCCGCCCGCGGTGATGAGCATGATGTCGTCGATCTCGCGCACCGACACTACGCCGACGACAGGGCCATTCCGCGCGCTCGTGCGGATGTCGCGCACGCCCTTGCCTCCGCGACGTTGCTTGCGATAGTGCATCGCCGAACGCTCGTCGGCTTCTGGCTCGGCGTCCTCCGTCGCTAATGCTTCTGGCTCGGTGTCTGCCGTCGCGGACGCTTCCGGCTCGGGTTCTTCCGTCGCTAACGCTTCCGGCTCCGATTCCTCCGTTTCCGCAGGCTCGGCACCGGCGGTGTTGGCTCCGAACGGTGTGCGTTTGCCGTAGCCGTTCTCGCACAACGTCAGCAAATAACCCTCCGGGTCGGCGACCACCATGCCGACAACCTCATCGTCGCCCTGTAATCGGATGCCTCGGACGCCGCGCGCGTTGCGGCCCATAGAGCGGGCGTTGGCTTCGTCGAAACGGATGGCCATACCGTGGCGCGTACACAAAACGACTTCGTCGCCGGGATGCGTCAGGACTACGCCGATGAGGGTGTCTCCTTCGTCGAGACTGATGCCGATGATGCCGCCAGCGCGCGGCCGACTGTACTCCTCTAGGGCCGTCTTTTTCACCAAGCCTCGGCGCGTGGCCAAGATGAGATGGCCGCCCGCGTCGAAGCGGCGCACCGGGATCATACTGGTGATCTTCTCCTCCGGCTTCAACGACAAGACATTGGCGATGGCGCGCCCGGTCGAAGTGCGGCTGCCGGCGGGGATGTCGTAGACCTTAATCCAATACAATTGGCCGCGATTAGTGAAGCACAACAAATAGGCATGGGTAGATGCGACGAAGAAATGCTCGATGAAATCGTCTTCGCGCGTCGCTCCGCCGGAGACCCCCTTACCACCGCGGTGTTGC
Organism: Planctomycetota bacterium; assembly: GCA_021807595.1. GTDB lineage: Bacteria > Planctomycetota > Planctomycetia > Gemmatales > Gemmataceae > JAJPHU01. Next base: position 1,068 of record JAKBCS010000163.1, read on the forward strand.
GTGCGATAAGTGTTCGACGGCAGCCGTTTGATGTAGCCGGCGTGACTGATGGTGACGGCGTTGTCTTCCTCGGCAATCAAATCTTCGAGATTGAGCCGACCTACTTCGCCGGTGATCTCGGTCTTGCGGTCGTCGCCGTACTTGTCGCGCAGTTCGCGCAGATCGTTCTTGATGACCTCGCGGATGTTCTGTTCGTCACCCAACAGCTGTTCGTAGCCAAGGATCTTGCCGCGCAGGTCGTTGTACTCTTTGAGAATCTCATCGCTTTCGAGGGCGGCGAGTTGGCCAAGCTGCATGCGGACCACGGCCTCGGCTTGGGCTTCGGTCATGCGATAGCTGGCCTGCACGCCGATCTCGCGCGTCAGCGCTTGGAAGTGGACTTCGCCGAGTGCCCGGCCAATGACGGCCGCAGCCACTTCGAGACTTTGCAAACGCAGCTTGGCTTCGGCTCGATTCGGCGAACGGCGGCAAATGGCGATCACTTCATCCAACGACGAAATGGCAATCAACTGGCCTTCGAGAACGTGAGCGCGACGTTTGGCCTCGCGCATCTGATATTCGGTGCGGCGGCGGATGACCGACAGGCGATGGCGGATGAACTCTTCCAACATGCGCTTGAGCGACAACACCTCTGGCCTGCCGTCCACCAGCGCCAAGAGGATGATGCTGACGGTTTTTTCCAACGGCGAATACTGGTACAGCTGATTCAGAATTAGATGCGGATCGGCATCGCGCTTGAGATAGACCACCAGGCGAACCGGCTCGCCGTTGCGGGCACTGGACTCATCGCGGACATCGCGGATGCCTTTTATCCGCTCGTCTTTGACCAGTTCGCCGATGGCAGCGGCCAAACGATTGCGGGTTTGCTGATAGGGCACTTCGGTCACGATGATTTGCGCTTGGCCGTTCTCCTCGCGGATGTCGGCGCGGGCGCGGAGGGTGATTTTCCCGCGTCCGCTGGAATAGCCGTCGAGAATGCCTTGCCGTCCGCAAATGATGCCTCCGGTCGGAAAGTCGGGGCCGGGTAGGAACTCCAATAGTTCCGGCAGCGTCGTATTCGGCTCGTCGATGAGCTTGATGGTTGCGTCGCAGACTTCGCGCAGGTTGTGCGGCGGGATGTCGGTAGCCATGCCCACGGCGATGCCGTCGGAACCGTTGACGAGAAGATTGGGAAACTTGCTGGGCAGAACCAACGGTTCGCGGTACTTGCCGTCGTAGCTGTCGATATAATCGACGGTGTCGGATTCGAGATCGGCGAGCATCTCGGCCCCGATGGCCGTCAGCCGCGCTTCGGTGTAACGATGGGCGGCGGGGGGCAGACCGGCGATGGAGCCAAAATTGCCCTGTGGATGCACGAGGCAATAGCGCATGTTCCAGTCTTGGGCCATGCGCACCAGCGTCGGATAGATCGACTGATCGCCGTGTGGATGATAGCGCTTCATCGTTTCGCCGATGATGCCGGCGCATTTGGTGGTCGCTCCGGTCGGCCCGAGTCCGAGATCGTTCATGGCCACGAGAATGCGTCGCTGCGACGGTTTCAGGCCGTCGCGCACGTCGGGCAAAGCCCGGCTGATGATGACGCTCATGGCGTAAGTGAGATAGCTGTCTTTCAGCTCGTCAGCGATGTTGAGTGGATCGTAACCGTTGCCGTTGCCGCTCGGCTCCAGAGGCGGCGTCGGCGGTGTAAGATCGTCTGGCAAGGCAAAAGTCCTCCACGTCGCGTCGTCGAAAGATCGCCGAACGCCTGCGAATGATTCCGTTAATTTCTACGGTTTATTCTAGCAAAATCGGCTCATTTGAACCATGCCGGTTGCTGCGAGAGTGGAACCATTTCGCATTCGCTTCGGACTAAGAGTCTGTTTCGAAAGATCCCTTCTCCCCTGAGTACAGGGGAGAGGGGCTTCTGGAACAGCCTCTAAGAAGATGATAAGATGTCGGAGTGAAAACCCCTTTATTTCGGGAGGATCGAATCATGCGCCGTTATGTTGTCGCCGTCTGTCTGTTTGCCGCTTGTTTGGCGGTATCGGCGAACCTAATTGCCGCCGACGAGGAAAAAGATACGCCCAAAGCCGCCGCCGTTCGGAAGCTGCTGAAGACGAAAATCTCCGTCGAGTACAAGGACACCATCTTGCGGGAAGTCATCGACGACATAAAGGAGCAAATCAAGGACAAAACCAAGAAAAGCCTCGGCGTCCGTCTCGACAACAAGGGCGGTGTCTCCAACAATACTAAGTTTAGCTACAAGGCCGAAGATAAGACCGTCGAAGAGATCCTCGCTGAGATGTTCAAAAAGAACGACATGGGTTACGTCGTCATTTCGCAGAAAGGCAACGCCTACGACGGCACGCTACTGATCGTCAAAGGCAACGCGCGGGGTTATCCGCCGAAGAAGGAATGATCGTTGGTCAGCCGCGACGCGAAGCGCGACAGCAAACGCGCTCCGCTTCGCGTCGCGGCTAACCCAATCACACATCCGCCGACTTTTTCAACGTGTCCTGCAAGCTCGGATAGTGCGGCGCTTCGATCCACAAGTTGCCGTCTTTCTTCACTTCCCACACGCACGGAAAGAGGCCGCGCGGGGGCGGTCCCGAAGCGCGCTCGCCAGTCTCGTAGTACACCCCGCCGTGACAAGGACACATAAACAGCCCCGATTGCGGGAACCACGATACCGGACATCCCAAATGGGCGCAATTGACTGCCAAGACTCGGAATTGGTGGTTCTCGGCTGTATCCTTGCCCAGATAGCAGACGTAGACTCCCGCGTGCGCGGTCATGCCGTCCCACGGTTGGCCCAGCGGATTCGTAAAGGTAACGAGGCGCGTCTGCCCTTCGGGGAAGGCGCGGATCGAACCGAGGTTGACGGGCCTGGCTTTCTTTTTCCGCAGCGCGCCGACGAGGAAACCGACGAACGGCACGCCGAGAACTGCCGTCGCCGCGGCACCGAAGGCGTAGGTCAGCCAATGAAAGAAAGTGCGTCGTTCCGGTTGCGTCGGCGTCGAGGAATGGGTCATGGTTTGCTGCCTCGGTTCATTTCCCGTTGGTGTCGCCGCCGAGCCGCCAATAGGCCAGCAGCGCGACGAGGTCGTTGATCTCTTGCGATGTCAGAGGTGGATGGTCCCGTTTGAGCATGTTGGGCATGCCGAAATCGGGGCGTCCGGTAATGATGGTGCGCCGCAGCGCTTGATCGCTGACGAGAGCCAGGAATGCCCGATCGTTGACCGCGCCAGCCTCTTTCGTTCCCTGGCCGTTCTTGCCGTGACATTCGGCACAGGAGCGAGCGAACACCTTTCGTCCCGCATGTTTGTCGCCTGTCTTGGCATCGGCCAACCAATAGGAGGGTAGGCTCGAGTTCGACGGATCGGGCCTACGGTTCGCGGGCTGCCAGTTCGTTCGGATGCCCTTGGCAAGCACCTCGATTTGCGCCTCGGTCAGCGGCCCGCCTTTGTCCTTGGCGAACGCGGGCATCGGCGTCCCGTTTCGGCCCTCGGCGGCGACGCGATACAGCACTTCATCGGGAACGATGGCCAAAAAGATGGGATCGTTGTGCGGTGGCGCGGGGCCATCCTTGCCGTCCGCGCCGTGACAGCCCGCGCAGTGCGTCGCATACAAAGGAGCGAAATCCATCGCTCTCTCGGCGGGAATCGGCCGATCTTCCTCCTTTGGCTTGCCCGTCCAATCGCAGCCGACGAATGCGGACAAAGAGAGAAGAAGAATAGGACAAAAGGAGTCTGAAACGAATCTCCGAATGCCGAAATAGCTAGTTTCCGCCATCGATCTCCCCTTCTCGTTGTCGGCTTAAGGGCGGAACGGAGATCTTCCCCGAGCGATGAACCACCGAGGCGGCGGCGATGCCGAAGACGAATTGCGAGACGACGAACCACGGCCAATCGACGCGCTCTTGCAGCGCCTTGTTGACCACGCCCATTAAACTGAAGGCCACTCCCGTCCACAACAGAGGCATGAGCAGTCCGCCCCAGGCGATCGACGTGGGAATCGACGGTAGTTTCGACAGCGTCAGCACGAACAGGAGACCAAATGTCGCCGACAGCAGCGCGTGGAGAGCCAGGGCGGTCGCAAACCATTCGGGATGAAACCGATGGAGTTGTTCCGTCCCGACGTTCGGTTCGACCATGCCTGCCAGGAGGTTGATCGGATACCAGAGACCTTTATGATTGGCCAAACTCCAGAGTACGGCGGGAAGAGCCATCAACGCTCCGCCGACGAGACCGCCAACCGCGCCGGCGACCCAACGCGGCCAGGCGCTCCAACGCAAGACGACGAGCGGCATGGCCAATCCGAAGACGAACTGAGAGAAGATAAACCAAGGCCAATTCACGCCTTGAGCCACGTTAGGATTGACGAGTTGCACGGTGCCGAAACTTACCCCCGTCCACAGCAGCGGCATCAGTAATCCGCCCCAAGCCACGGGGCGAGGAATCTCCGGCAACGTCGGCAACAACACTCCGTAGATCAACCCGAACACCACCGAGTTGACGAGATGAATCATCAACCCAACGGCGAATAATGTAGGTTGAAAATCCCTTAAGGCGTCCTCGCTCATGGTTTCGACGCCCGGGAAGACCGTGCCGGCCAACAGATAGATCGGATACAAGATGCCCTTGCCGCTGAGGATGCCGTAGGCCAACGCCGGTATCGGCATCACCAGTCCGCCGACCATCCCGCCCTTCACTCCGGCGGATATAGGATGAATCTTCTCCGGCAATCGGAAGCGATAGCCCGCCCGTCCAGGATGGAGTTGTTCGACCGAGCCTGGCTCGGCGTATACGGGCTTGGGTCGGCGTTCCGGTTCGACCAGCGCTTCGTGAAAATGTCCGCGTCCGGGCAACAGTTGGGCAATCCAGCCGAACAGTCCCGCCGTGAAGATGCACCCACCGGCTACGAGGAAGCCGACGTGCATCGCCACCCCCGCCGCCATCAAGGCGACCCCCAAACCGACAACCAACGGCCAAACATTCGGTCGCGGCATCTCGACGACCGGCGATTCGCTCTGGTGAGTTTCACGAACGTCGCTCGCCATGCAAGGAACCTCCTGCGTTGTCATTCACGGGGCCTCGAGCAGCGAAGCTTTGGGGTTCCGTCGCCGTGGGCCATCACCGCCGGGATGGATTCAAAAATCGGCCGCCGTCTTCGTGGCCGCCCAGGCACAGCCAGCACAAATGGCGGAACGCCCTTTCAGTTTTGGTACGAGGAAAGGCGGCGCTTTGCAAGCGGAACGCATCGATTCCCTTGCCTCCGCCATCCTCGCAATCGCCCCATTCGTTCGGTCGATTCTGTCCGAAAAGCCCCCTCTCCTGCTCTACTCAGGAAGAGGAGTTGGGATGAGGGGGTAAGTTTTCCGAGATTTCTTGCCCCTCCCTCCCGGCCCCTCTCTCCCGAGTACAGGGGAGAGGGGAGAATACGAGAGCCACGCCGTACAGAGAAAAAGCAGGGATTACAACAGAGTACGAGAGGAAATGCTGGTTTGTAGTCGTTGCGATCGAGGAGACGAGTAGCAGTGGACAATCCGTCCCGCCACCTGGCACGTCGATAGGGTGCTGCTCCTTACCAAGAGAGATCTCCTTACCAAGAGAGAAGAATCATGTCACGATTGCTCGCACTACTCTTCACTCCATGTCTGCTGGGCAGCCTGGCGGCCCCCACCGAGATCCAGGCCGCAGCCCCTCCGCGGGCTGAGGTGAAGACGGGCCTTCGTGTTGTCGCCACCATCTTTTACGGACCCGCCATGCCTCTCAGCAAGGGGATCGAACTTCCGGCCGGACGCCTGGCGGTCAGGGTCTTCCCTGAAAAGGGCGACAAGGCCGTGGCGGAGTTCAAGACGGACGACAAGGGCGTGTTCGTCGTTACTCTTCCGGTAGGCAAGTACCGCGTCGAGTCCGTGGCCTTCGAGGAAAACGGCCCTCTCCGCCGACAGAAGGAGTCGGCGAAGGTAGAAGTGAAAGAGAGCGCGGTGTCGGAAGTGAAGCTAAAGTTCACCTATCGTACTCGGTGAGTTGCCTTGCGATCCTTTGGCTTGTTTGGAACCTTCCGTGCGGGATCATCAAGAGGGCATTCTTGGGGCGAGGCGACGGCGATGCGTTGACTCATGGGACTGCGTTGGTGCATTCAGCGACGGTCGCGACTTCGCCCTCCCTCCGAGACAGACCGATCGTGACCCGCCCCTATTCGTTGCCCCTCGCTCGTCGCTATACGGCGGGTTCGATCTCCGCCGACATGGAACCGGCGCAGCCGCGCGAACTGAGGGGATCGGGTCCATAGGCGTGAATTTGATCGCGCTTCAACTCGGCATGTTCCTTCGTCGTGGTCAACACGATCACTCGTCCGGTTGTGTCCACTTCCACCGCCATCAGGTAGGCCGTCTCCGGAGAATGGGCGAACAGCTCTTGCAACATGCGGACGACGTATTCGTAGGTGTGGTCGTCGTCGTCGAGCAAGATTACATGATAGGGTGGCTGCCGTTTGGTTCGCTCTTTAGTATGAATTTTGGGAGCGGTGATGGTGTCGGTCATGATCTCTTCTCGTTGCTCGACCCATCCGCGACGCCTTCGGGGCAAAGCGGAGGCCCATGTCCTATTGCCTCATCCCATCCATCACCTTAACGTCAAGGCGGTCGATTCGCAACGGGTCGCCGACAATTTCCGAGATGCCTACTCGGCATAATAGGCAACGATGGAAGCCAAGCGGCGCGTGGCGCGATGTTGGCTGAGTCCATAGTGTTCCGAGATGTCGCTGGCGGCAGCGAGAACGGCGCGATATTCGACGATTTCCAACGGGATCGATTGCTCTGCCGCCTCGGCTCGCAGACCGGGACCGCTCAGAACCAGCACCGCGCCATGCACGGCGACTGCCGCCTCCACTTCGGGAATGCCTTGATTGGCGAGCCACGAATACTGCTGCTGTAACAGCGACTCAAATTTGCGCGAGAATTGGTCTTCGTTTAGCTTTCCAGAGCGATAGCGGCGAAGGTGGCGATTTAGGCGTTGTGCTAGCCTAGGTAACACAATGTCCATCAGTTCTTTACTCATGGCACCCTCGGGATGGATCGTTCAACCGGCCGCGAACGGTCAGCCGTCCGGAAACGAGCAGGGCTGTCCTTACATCCTCTACTCATTCTAGGTTGTCGGGGTCTAGCAAGCAAAACGAGTTGAGCGCGTAAAGGCTTCCGTTTCGCCGGAGGCGAGAAGGATGGGACGAAGACAACGATATTTTCGTCTCGCGGCACGCTGGGTAATTGTGGACACTTGGGAAGGCGAATTGGCGTCCACCGTCCGAGTGGGCTTGCGGTGTCGGCAGTGGGGAAGTATAGCGAGCCTCGGTATGCACTCCATGGTCTTTTGGGGCGCGAAAGGATGCCGGTTTTTCCGTTATCGCAGCGATCGAATCGTCTGCTCCTCCTCTTTCTCGTGGTGGTCGGGCTGACGCTACGCGCCTACCACTTTGGGCGCGATCGGGCCGTTTGGCACGATGAAGCGGGGCTGTTGCTCACCGCATCCACCCGTTCGTACAGCGATCTTTTTCTGGGCCGGCTCGACTACCATCAAGCCGCTCCCCCTCTCTACGTTTGCACGCTGAAAACGACCGGTATGCTCCTCGGCGATGGCAGCTTGGCCTTGCGTTTGCCTTCGTTTTTAGCCAGCTGTGCCGCTTTGGGTCTGTTTGCTTTTACGGCCTGGCGGACGATAACTCCCGGCTCGGCGGCGTGGGCAACCTTATGGTTCGCCGTCTCCGAACAGCTGTTGTGGCACGCCTCCGAGGCGAAAGTCTATTCCGTCGATGTCCTCGCCGCCGTCGCGGTGTTGGCGATACCCTCGTGTCGTGGACTGGGAACGACTCGCAATCAGCTGTTGGCCTACGCTTTGTTGGCTCCGATTTTGATGCTGTCTTCCTATCCCGCCTCGTTTCTCTTCGCCGGTTTGTTGCTTGCCTATCTACCCGAGGTTTTCAAGCGCAGCGAATCGAGTACCCGGTTGGCCTACGCGGCGTTGGCTACGATGACGGCGACGATTCTCCTGTGGCTGGTGAAAGTCCCCATTCGCGCCCAACACGACGCGGAAATTCACTCGTGCTGGGTGGCCATGATGCCGAATTGGCATGAACCCTCCACGCTCCCACTCTGGTTTATCGCCTCGCCGTTCGAGGTTTGCCGCTACAGCTGCAAGCCGCTCGGACAGTTTTTGGCCTTCTTCCTCGTGCCCGGTTTGTTCGTCTTGCGGCGCGGCGGCGAGCAAACGCGGATTCGATTCATGGCGGCTTCGATTTTTTTGGCGTTGGCGGCGGCGTGTTGTCACCTCTATCCATTCGGCGGCGCGCGGATTATGGCCTATGCCGCTCCCTCGATCTTACTGGTTGCGGCAGCCGGAGTGCCCGTCGCCTTACAGTGGGTGTGGAGCCGGAGCCGGATGGCATGCGTCGCGTCGGTCGTACTGTTGCTGGTACCGGCTGCCGCGTCTCTCCTGCTGACCGTGTACACTTGGACCGATGTGGGCATCCCCGACGCGGTGGCCTACGTCGAAGACCAGAGGAGCAGCGAAGATTTGATTGTCGGCAACGATGTTACCCATCAATACTATTTTCGCCGATTGGGATCGGCATTTCATCTTCTCGATGAATCGCCGGTTCCCGCGCCGACGAGCGATCGTTTGTGGGTTGTGATGACCGCTTCGTTATCGCAGGCAGAACGCGAAGAGATGGCCGCGAGATTCGTCCCGCCCGGCTGGCGTCTGTGTCGTGAACGTGAGTTTATGTTCACTACAGTAGTTCTTTTTTCACGGTAGGGGTGCCACTGCGACGAACCGGCATTGCTTCGTACTCCCCAGAGAGACTATACTCCACCATCTTTCGCCAGAATCCGGCGAAGGATCGTCGTTCCAGGGAAGGAACCCGATGGATTCCACCGCAACGTCTCCGCTCTCGATACTGTTTCCGACGCCGCGGCGCATGCGTCCGCGTCCTCGGTTGTTGCCTGCCATACCGCGCTTGTCCGTGGTCGTCGTCAACTATTTAAGTTGGCGCGACACGGCTTCGTTGGTGCGTCAACTCCGGACCACGCCGGCGCTTCGCCACGGCGCGGCCGAAATAATCATCGTCGATAATGACTCGCCCTGGCATCCGCTCATCGCGCGTCTGCGGCGGATGCCCAATGTGTCGTTGCGGCGCTGGCGCGGCAATCGCGGCTTCGCGCGCGCCGTCAACGAGGGTGTACGTCTCAGTCGCGGCGATTGGGTTCTCTTGCTGAACCCCGATATGTCGCTGGAGCCGGGATTTCTCGATAAAGCTTTGGCGCGGGCCGAAGTGCTGGCGCAGAGCGATCCCGATACCGGTATCCTGGGATTCGGTCTGAGCGATGCCGACGGTGGCTCACAACGCTCGGCAGGCCCGTTCCCTACGCTGATCTCCTCGCTGCTTCGCTTGATGCTCCCGCGACGCTGGCGCAAATACTATCTGGGCGACCTCAATACCTGCCGTCCCGTCGATTGGGTTACGGGTTGTTGCCTGTTGGTGCGGCGAACGTGTTGGGAGAGCGTGGGCGGACTCGACGGCGATTTCTTCCTCTATTACGAGGATGTCGATTTGTGCCGTCGTGCCCGAGAAAACGGTTGGACGGTGTGGCACGAGCCGGAGTTGACCGCAACGCACCATCATCCACTCCACGCGCGTCCCGTACCCGCTCATCTCCGCCTGGTGACGCGGCACGCCCTGCTGACGTATGCGCGCAAGCATTGGCCTCGCTGGCAAACGAGCGTCCTTGCCGGCATCATTCGCATGGAGGCTTGGTGGCGGCAGCGACGCGCTTGGAAGCGCGGCGACGTGCAGCGTGCCGGGCTGTTCGACAGCCTTGGACGCATGGTCGGCGACTTTGCGCGCGGTCAAGTCGCCCGTGCCGGTCAGCGTCTCCTGCGGGTCGTGCGGCGTCGGGAGGAATGGCGTGCCGCCGTCACTGACCATCGTGATTCCCAGTCATAGTCGCGCCGATCTGCTGCGATTATGCCTCGCCAGCGTGCGACGCCACGCGCCTCCCGATACGGAAGTTCTCGTCGTCGATGATGCCTCTCCGAATCGCTGCGCGACGCGAACGGCCTCCGAATTTGCCGGCGTGCGCTCCCTCCGTTTCGAGAACCAACGCGGTTTCTGCGCCGCCGTCAACGCCGGCATTCGCGCCGCCCATCGTCCGATCGTCGAATTACTCAACGATGACACCGAAGTGACGGAGGGGTGGGCACAAGCCGCCCTCGCTCACTTTGCCGATCCCAGCGTCGCCGCCGTGGCCCCCTTAGTTCTGAAGGGGACTCCCCGCGACAACGCCTCCATCGTCGACAGTGCCGGAGATCGCTATTACCTCGGAGGCATCGCGGGAAAGCGAGGCCACGGGCAAACGCTGCATCCCCGCTATCTCCAAGGCGGCGGCGTCTTCGGCGTCAGCGCGTCGAGCGCCTTTTATCGGCGCGAAACCCTATTGCAAATCGGCGGCTTCCCCGAAGAGTTCGGTGCCTATTTCGAGGATGTCGATGTCTCGTTTCGCCTCCATTGGGCGGGGCATCGCCTGATCTACGAGCCGTCGTCGCGGGTGTGGCATCGCGTCTCGGCTTCGCACGGCAAACCGAAGCGCCGTCTACTCGAGCAGCAGTCGCGCAACGAAGAGCGGGTCTTTTGGCGTAATTTGCCTAAGGACGATCTCGTTAGAGCTTTACCCTGGCACGTCGCCGTTCTCGCTGCCAAGGCACTGCGCCGCTGGCACCAAGGCGAGCTGCTGCCGTTCGTCTTGGGTCGCTTGCGAATCCTCGTCGAGTCGCCGCGCATTTTCCTCCACCGACGGAGATTGCGACAGACCAACGCCCTCGCCTCATGCTCTTCTTGGGGAGTCGAGTCGGACTTTTGGGGACGATCGGAACGCCATCTTTTGTTGGAAGATCGAGAACACATTTCTTGTGCTGAGAAAACAATCCGCCCCCCTGTCTCGTCTTAGTGAGGGAGAAGGAAGGCTCCGCGCCGGCGTTGCCTCGGTTCTTTCACGAAAGGGATACCCATGCGATACACTCTCTCCGTCTTGGCCGTGCTTCTGAGTGGCAGTTCGGCTCTGCACGCTCACGGCCTGTTGATTCCCGAAGACAAGAGCTTGCCGCCGTTGGCCATGCTCAATCATAAGGTCGCCATTGCCATCGACGACCAACTCGCCGTCACCAAAGTCGAA